>CBFHOD010000025.1:12409-28896 GCA_965657365.1 Flavobacteriaceae bacterium | reverse complement strand
TTAGATTCACACCATTATTTCCAACATTAGCATCGTTTGCTCCGGTAAAATCACCAAAAGGTAAAGCAGAATAATAACCACTATATGTTATAACTGAACCGGCAGAGTAATTTGAACTAGCAGTAAATTTTACGGCCCCTTCATTTCCTCTGAAAGTATCATCAGATTTGACTCCTGAATCCGTAAATGTAATTTCTGTCCCTGCTTCAATATCAACAAGTAATACAAAACCAAATTCATCTGGATTATCAGCATTGAAACCTATAATGGCTAAATCACCAGCTGCAAGAGTTGTTTGTGCATTTGTTAAATTAGAATAAAATAATGACAAAAAGAAGAGGAATATAATTTTTGAAATCCCAAAAAAATAGCTTTGTTTCATAGTTTAAATCTTAAAAACTTAAACTTACAAAATAAAACTTTACTTATGTTAAGAAAGTATTAATTTGATATTAAAATTATGGAATTCTTAATTTTTCCTCCAAAAAAATGGCGTAAACAAAATTAACACAGTAAATAATTCTAAACGCCCTATCAACATTAGAAAAGAACAAAACCATTTGGCACCAGCAGAGAAATGTGCAAAATTATCTACAGGGCTAACCGAACCAATTGCAGGTCCAATATTTCCTAAGGAAGAGGCAGCAGCCCCCAAGGCTGAGGTAAAATCTAAGCCTAAAAATGTCAGCACTACAGAAGAAATCATGAAAATTAGCATGTAAATTACAAAGAAAGAAAGGATGTTAAACACAATGGTTTGACTCACTGCCTTTTCATTGTAGCGAACAGGAATAATAGCACTTGGATGCAAGGTTTTTTTAAATTCTAAAAAACTATTCTTTAACATGACAATATGCCGAACAATTTTAATTCCACCACTAGTAGACCCTGCAGAACCTCCAACAAAAAAGAGGGCAAAGAAAATACCAGTAGCAAAGAAACTCCACATGGTAAAATCTGCAGTTATAAAACCAGTAGTGGTTATGATTGAAGTAACTTGAAAAAGGGCATGTCTAATCGCGCTTTCTGTAGCGCCAAAAACTGCTGGATGGGCTACGGTAGTTTGTAAAGTTTCATCTTGAAAGAATAAAATAATTACTGCTACAAGTGCAGTCATACTTACAATACCAAAAAAGTAATATTTGAATTCTTCACTCTGTAGTACTTTTTTTACTTTTCCTTTTAATGCAAAGTAGGTGAGTACAAAGTTAGTACCGGCTACAAACATAAAAAAGATGATCACATATTGTACCATAGGCATGGCATTCCAATACGATAAACTTGCATTTTTAGTTGAAAACCCACCAGTACTTACAGTGGCCATTGCATGATTAATCGCATCAAACCAACTCATACCCGCAACTTTTAGGAGAAAAAATTCTGCAAAGGTAAGTGTAACATAAATTAACCAAAGACGCTTTGCTGTATCTGTAATTCTTGGATGTAATTTGTCTGCTGAGGGCCCTGGTGCTTCTGCCATAAACAATTGCATCCCTCCGATACCGAGAAGCGGTAATATAGCAATGGTAAGAACAATAATACCCATACCACCAATCCAGTGCGTAGCACTTCGCCAAAATAAAATCCCTTTGGGCATGGCTTCTATGTCTGTTAAAATTGAGGATCCTGTGGTAGAATACCCAGATAATGTTTCAAAAAAAGCATTAGTTATCGATGGAATTGTTCCTGTAAACAAGTAAGGCAACATTCCTGTTATAGATAGCGTTAACCACCCTAAAGTAACAATAAGGTATCCTTCTTTTTTATGAATCGAAGTGGAAGTGGGTTTGTTGAAAAAATAAAGAATTAAACCTATAAACACGGTAACAATTCCTGCATTCAAAATGCCCATTTGTGCCACCTCTTGATGATACATGCTAAAAGGAATAGCAATAAACATAAAGACTCCGTTAAGAACTGCAGTAAGTCCTAAAAACCTGAAGATAATTTTAAGGTTTAAGCTTCCCATTTTTTATTTGAATAAGTCTTCAACAATATGGATGGCTTCAGGTAAGCAAAACACAATCACTTTATCTCCACTCATAACTTGAAAATCTCCGTCAGAAATTAAGGCTTTTCCGTCTCTAATGATTCCTCCAAATACGGCATCTCTGGGAAAGTTTAATTCACTAATAATTGCCTCAGTAACCTTTGCACCTGGTAACACCTCAAACTCAAAAACTTCAGCGTCTATATTGTGAAGGTTTGCTAAAGCAAGAATTTCACCTTTTCTGATATGTCTAAAAATACTGCTTGCGGCAATCAATTTTTTGTTGATTAGGGTATTAATTCCTATGGTTTGAGAAATATTGATATAATCCATATTTTCAACCAAAGCAATCGTTTTTTTAACCCCCTTAGATTTGGCAACCAAACATGACATGATATTGGTTTCAGAATCTCCAGTAACGGCTACAAAAGCATCCATTTCTCTGATGTTCTCCTCTTCTAAAAGTTCAATATCTCTTCCATCTCCATTAATGATGAGAGTTCCATTTAATTCTTCAGCAAGTGATAATGATTTTTCTCGTTGTTTTTCAATGAGGGTTACTTTAAAGTTTTCATTACAAAGATTCCTCGCAGTTTTTGCTCCAATGGAACTTCCTCCAAGAATCATCACATTTTTTATGGTTAGATGTTCTTTTCCTACAATAGGGTATAACTTATCTACGCTGTAATGAGGTACAGAAAAGTATACTTGGTCATTTAATTTAAATTCGGTATCTCCTCTTGGGATAATGGTTTGTGACACCCCTTCACGTTTAATGGCTATGATAATAAATTCTACTGAAGCAAAGGTTGCTCTGGCTTCTTTTACTGTGGTATTTAAAAGAGGTGATTTAAAATCTAAGGTGGTTCCCATGACATTGAACAGCCCATTTTCAAAAGTAACCGTATCATTAAATGAAGATTGGTTTAGCAGCATTTTAATTTCGTCTGCAGCTAATTCTTCTGGTGAAATCATATAATCTAAACCAAATTTCTTAAAGTCAATATGATTGTTCTTTAAAAATTCTGGATTGTCTATTCTGGCAATAGTTTTCTTAGCCCCTAAAGATTTTCCTATCACTGAAATGGTAAAATTAGTATTCTGAGATTCTGTAACAGCAAGAAGTATATCGGTAGATTCTATACCAATTTCCTTAAGTAGTTTTATCGATGTGGCATCTCCTTTTTTGGTGATGACATCTAGGTGACTGTTGATATAGTTTAGTTTTTCTCCATCAAAATCTATGACATACGTATCTTGAGATTCGTAAGATAATAGCTTTGCTAAATGAAACCCAACGTCTCCAGCACCTGCAATAATAATTTTCATAAATCGTAAGAAATATCCTACAAAGATATAAAACTTAACATAGTGTTCCCCATAATAACCATCGATATTCATTTTAAACTTGTTTTGTATCTTTAAAGAAAAAGTTGCAAAATGAAAAAATTAACCATTAAATCGTGGGCTGTAGACGATAGGCCCAGAGAAAAATTAATGAGTAAAGGACCTTCAGTACTGAGTACTGCAGAACTCCTTGCGATTTTAATTAGCTCAGGAAATAAAAATGAAAGTGCAGTAGACTTATCCAAAAGAATTTTAAAATCTGTAGGGTACAATATTCATGAATTGGCGAAGCTTTCAGTAAAAAAATTAACAGCATTTCATGGAATTGGTCCTGCAAAAGCCATAACCATAGTAACTGCGCTAGAACTTGGAAAGAGAAGGCAGTTAGAGGTTTTTATTCAAAAACCTAAAATACATAGTAGCCAAGAAGTTTTCTCTATGATGCAACCTCTACTAGGACCGTTAGCGCATGAGGAGTTTTGGGTACTCTATTTAAATAATTCAAACGAAGTACTTTCAAAACATCAATTAAGTAAAGGAGGCATCACAGCAACAATGGTAGATGCTAGGCTTTTATTTAAAAAAGCCATTGAACTTTCGGCTGTGGCTGTGGTTATTTGTCATAATCATCCATCGGGTTCACTAAATCCAAGTAGGGAAGATAAAAAGATTACTAAGAAAATTAAAGATGGAGGGCTAAGTTTAGATATTAAACTCTTAGATCATTTAATAATTACTGAAAAGTCTTATTTTAGCTTTGCCGATAATGGTGAAATTTAAACCGCTTTTTTAGTTTTGATACTTGTCTATACGCATAAGGTTACCCCACGAGTTCGGTATATCTTTAAGCATATTTTTACGCGAATTCTACTTATACCAGTATCTTTTACAAATAAAGTTGAGGATTTTGTTGCCCATAACGGCCCTAAAATGAGCTACACTAAGGTTCCTTTGGGGAATGAATTTTATGTAAAGAGTAATGAATTGTTATTTGAACAAGGTATAAATGACTTAGAAATAAATATGTCAAACTGGGATGAAACTCCATGTTTTTTTAGTGCAGGACCTCAATCTAGTATCCCATTTGATATTTTTGCGGCTAGTTTCTATTTAATTTCTAGATATGAGGAGTATCTTCCTCATGTAAGAGACGTGCACGAAAGATTTACAGCAGAACAAAGTTTAGCCTTTAATTCTCAATTCTTAGAAAAACCTGTGGTAGATATTTGGGTCGTAAAACTAAAAGCGATTTTAAAAAAACGTTTTCCAGAATATCACTTTCCAGATCGAGAATTTCGATACATCTCTACCATAGACGTAGATAATGCTTTTGCATACAAGCATAAGAGCTTTGTAAGAACTTTTGGTGCCTTTATCACCGATTTCTTTAAGTTACAAATAAAAAGTTTTTGGAATAGGCTGTTGGTGCTTTTAAGAATTAGAAATGATCCATACAATACCTTTGAGCAAATTCTCACTTTGAGTAAAACCTATGACGTTAAAGTTGTTTTTTTCTTTCTTATTGCAGATTACACCACTTTTGACACCAATGTATCTGTAACTAAAAGAAAATTTAAATTGTTAATTAAGCATATTGCTGATTATGCAAGTGTGGGGCTTCATCCTTCTTATTATACCATGAAGAATAGTGGAATGTTAAAAAAAGAAAAAGAACGACTGGAGGGGATTACAAATATACCCACCACCATTTCTAGACAACATTTTTTACGGTTTAGTTTACCAGAAACCTATCAGAATTTGATTGATTTAGAGATTGAAGAAGATTACTCTATGGGCTATGCCAGTCATGTGGGCTTCAGAGCGAGCACATCAGTACCTTTTCACTTTTTTGATTTAGATTTTGAAATACAAACCCCTTTGCTTATTTATCCCTTTGCAATGATGGATACCACTTTGAATGATTATATGGGGTTAACTCCAAAACAGTCTTTAGGGAAAACCAAAGATTTGTTGAATGAGGTGAAGAATGTGAAAGGAACTTTTATTACGCTATTCCATAATGAAAGTATGAGTGGATATCTTCGATGGAGTGGATGGGAAAAGGTTTATGAAAAGATGCAAAAACTAATTTATAAAAATGCCAATTAAATACATTCATAGGGAACATTTAGATGAAGAAAAATACAACCAATGTATTGATACTTCAATCCAGTCTAAGATTTATGCGTTCTCATGGTATTTAGATACTGTATGTGATCAATGGGCTGTCTTGGTCTTAAATGATTATGAGGCAGTTATGCCGGTTCCATGGCGAAAGAAGTATGGTTTTAAATATGTGCACCAGCCATTATGGGTGTTACAATTAGGGATATTTTCTAGGATAGAAAGTATTAATGAACAAGAATTTATAAAAAAATTAAGTAGTTGTTTTAAATTTATTGAACTTCGATTCAATATTGAAAATAGCATCCAAAAAATAAATTCGTTAAGCTCTATTAATGAATTTCAATACTTACACCTCGAAGATTCGTATGAAATCCTATTGAATAAATTTAATAGGAATAGAAAAAGAGAGCTTAAAAAAGCAATACAAGCAAACTTAAGAACATTATGGGGCGATCAACCAGAAAAGTTGATTGCGTTATTTGAAAAAAATATAGGAGGTAGAATTAATAAAATTTCTAAGGAAGATTACAGGAAGTTAAAAGCTCTAATTAAGCTCATTATTTCAAAAGGTTTGGGGGAAGTTTTAACCATATATGACCATGAAGAGCGCCCTGTTGCCTCTGGCTTTTTTTTATTTCATAAACATAAAGTTACCGAGTTGGTATGTGCTACAGATCTCAAAAACAGACATAATGGAGCCAATACCTTTTTAATCGACAGAGCACTTTTTAAGTATCAGAATAGCTTCGAAATTTTTGATTTTGGAGGCTCATCAATGAAATCAATAGCAAAGTATTACAAAAGTTTTGGAGCAGGTACGTATCAATACCTATTTTTAAAAGTAAATAGGTTGCCTTTTATATTGCGTCTTTTTAAATCGTAGTACCATCCCCAAGACTAGTTTTCGATGCCTTAATAGTCTTTGTTTTTTTGAACTGATAGTTAAAACAAATCCAGGAAGAAATTCCTGTTAACCACATTAGGGTTGACGTGGTAATGGCAGCTCCTTTAATTCCATAGATAGGAATGAGATATAAATTACTAATGATATTTAGAACAATTGCAATTGAAACGATGTAGTAATTTATAGTCATTTTACCAATAGAGGAGAGTAGGTTACCATAAATACCTCTAAAAATAAAGATTCCAATGATGCCAAAAATTAAGATTAAAAAACTATCGGAATAGGGTACATATTCTTCACCAAATAGTAATAAAATAGATTCACTAAACAAACAGCTAACAGAGAAAAAAAGTAAGCTAATCAAGCCAAAAAATAGCTGATAGCTCTTTATATAATCTCTTATATAATTTTTTTGACCAATTTTTTCTGTGAGGGCTACAAAATCGGTAGCCATAAAAACTCTTGGCAAAAACAATAAGCTAAAAGGAATGATTGAAACATACTTATAATGCGTTACCATTAATGCATCTGTCGAGAGTTCACCAATGAGAATAAGATCAATAATAAAAAGTAATTGAGTGACCACATTAGACAAGCCTCCAAAAAACCCATATTTCCAAAAATCTAAATTTGTGATGCTAAGATTCGTATTTACATAAAACGTAATCTTTAATTTTCGAATATAAATTAGGGCCGTAATCAGTGGTGCACTAATTAGTGCAATTACATAACCCAATCCATCTAAATACATCGAGAGTGTAAAAATTAAAATAACTAGTAATAAATTTTGAAAAAATTCAGCCTTTGCAAAAAGATTGTTTTTGTGCAGTAATCTGAATTGAGTTTTTACCAATTCAAAGATAAAATTGGATAAAATAGCTGTAGACAATAATGATAGGTAATAGAAAGTTAAATTAAATTGAAACGGTATAAACCATCCAATAATAAGCACGACACTAATTAGAATTAATGAGCCAATGATTCCGTGCTTTAAAACGTAGGAAAATAATTTCTCTTTTTCTTTATTTGATAGTAGTAGGGCGCCATATCTAAGTAGGCTTTGGTGCAGCCCAAAACCACCAATAGGAATCATAAATTGAATGATACTATAAGCAAATAGAATTACACCTAATTCTTTATGATTCAGAAGATTTAAAGCAATTATAGAACCAATAAATGATAGCATTCTAGAGAGAACTGTTGAAATAAAAACAGCATTTCCAGACCTACTTATAAATCCATTAATAAAATTTTTGATCAGTGCTATCATAAATTAGGATATGGCTTTATCATAAAGTTTAGAAAAGGAATCACAAATTTTCTCTGAGCTAAAGTTGTCTGCTGCATATTGATGCATTTGTTTACTTTTTTTGATAGGATTGTTATGTATTTCTATAATTTTTTCCAAAAGTTGATGTTCATTATTGTGTTCAATAAGAATGCCAAAATCATTTGGAAAAAATTCGCTAACACCTCCAACATTCGTAGAAATTACAGGGATTCCACACGAGAATGCTTCTAGAATTACACAAGGTAAATTCTCATAATTACTAAAAAGAACAAAGACATCTGATTGGTTTAATTGTTTTGGAATTTGTTCATGACTCAAATGATCAATAAAATGAATTTGAGATTTTTTAAACGCTAAACTTTTTATGATGTCTTTAAATTGATCTTCTTTTCCACCAATAAAATTCCATTGAAAAGGGGCTATTTTTTTTTCAAGTTCTTTAGCAACACGTAACATTCCTGATATATTTTTATGCTTGTCTAATAGACTTGATATGTGTGTAATTGTAAATTTTTTAGTTGTTTTTTTTACCGGTTTAAAAAGATGAGTATCTACAACATTTGGAATTATTTCATAGCTGCCTTTTAATCCAGATTTCAACATTGAATTTTTTAAGTCTTTACTCACAGGGCAAACAGCACTTGCATTTTTTGTGATTATTTTTGATAAAAACTGCTCTAGCCATGGTAATGATTTTTGTTGCTTCAAATGATAGCCTGTCCAATGTTCTGAGATGATATATGGGAGATGTTTTAATTTTTTTAAATGAAGGGCAAATAGGCCAAAAGGATATAATTTATTGAGGTGTACTGCATCAAAACTTCCTATTTGTTTCAATAGTGTATGGTAGGAAAACCAAAACCTACATAATTTTAAAACGGGATTCTTACTCGGTTTTATGTAGGCGATATAGGTATGTAAATTTGAGTTTTTTTCAACTTTAATTTCTGTTTTTGATATTCCTGGTTTAGAGATGATATGCAATACACTAACCCGATGCTTACTACTAACAGCCTCTGCATGTCTCATAATGAAATCTCCATTTTTAGGCAAGACTTTAGAGGGGTACCAACCACACAAAAATAATATATGAAGCTTTTTTTTCAAGAGTTATATCTTTAAAATCAAATATATAATAAGTTCAAACATTTTTAACCTTAGATTATTATATTTACTCTATGAAAATACAACATGTTTTTTTTGATTTAGATCATACACTATGGGATTTTGAAAAGAATTCTGCCTTAACTTTTCAAGAAATTTTACCTGCTGCTAAGGTTTCAGTAGCTATTGATTCTTTTTTAAACGTATATATTCCAATCAACTTTAGCTATTGGAAAAAATATAGGGAAGAAAAAGTGACTAAAAAAGAACTAAAGTATCTAAGATTGAAAGAAACCTTTGATGCATTAAAAATTTCTGTTGAAGATAAAGTAATACATCATCTTTCTGATGAATATATTGCGAAACTCCCTAATTACAATCATGTGTTTGATGGAACCTTTGAGATTTTACAATATTTACAAAACAAATACCAACTTCATATTATCACAAATGGTTTTGAAGAAATTCAGACAAAAAAAATGAAAAAATCGGGGATTCATGATTTTTTTGATGTTATTATTACTTCAGAATCGGTTGGGGTTAAAAAACCAAATAAGAAAGTTTTTGAATACGCATTAAATAAAGTGAATGCGAATGCCTCCCATTGTATCATGATTGGAGATAACCTAGAGGCCGATATTGAAGGTGCTTTGAATTGTGGAATTAAAGCCATTCACTTTAACTCTGAGAATTCAAATACAATTCCAAAAAATATTACCTCAATACATAATCTATTAGATTTAAAAGAATATCTTTAGATCTTCAAATTAATAGTATGCAATCATATAAAAATATGAATACTTACATAAAAAATTTTGTAGCACTTTTTACTCTCTTTTTTTTAATTTCTTGTACTGACAACTTAAATTTTGATGAAATCAATTTAAATGTTGATCCAATACTTACTACACCTTTAATTTACTTTGAGTTGAATCAAGATGATTTTTATAACAGTACTACAGGTACTGAAATACCAATGATTACAGATACTTCAGATTTTAGAGTTTTTAAATCGTCTGTCATCAGAAATGATGTTTTTAAAGCTGTTTTTGATTTTGAAATTGAAAATAGATTTGATAGATCTTTTGAAATCAATATCATTTTTTATGACGGTAACGATAACATCACCCGAACCATTCCCGCATTTACTATAGTTTCTCAAGAGTTAGATTTTATGGCATCAGAATCCATTGAGATTATAGCTTCTCCCTTATTTTTAACTTCAAGAAAAGTTAGCGTTGAGGTGAAGTTAAATCCATCATCCACACAAATAGATCCCAATATTTATCAAATAATAAAGTTCAAATCCACGGGAACTTTTTACTTAAGCATTTAAAAATAAAATGAATAAAATAATTCTACTTCTATTTTTAATTTCTGCAATTTCATTAAAATCTCAACAGAAATTAGCTTTTTCTTTTGGAGAGTCACCACAAACATTACTATTAAACCCTGGTGCAGAAACAAATTTTAAGAGCCATTATGGTATTCCGATGTTGTCTGACTTTTCCTTTAATATCGGACTCACAGGATTTAACCTAAATGACTTATTTTCAAACGATTCTAGAGCTTTTAAAACCCGATTTGAAGGAGTATTGAATAAAATTAATTCAACAGATTACATCAATTTTAACACTAAAATTGATGTTTTAAATGTTGGTTTTAGATTAAACAAAAAAACGTACTTAAGTTTTGGGTTTTATGAAGAACTTGATTTTATAAGTTATATGCCAAAAGACTTTATAGAATTATTTTATTATGGTAATGAACCTTTCTTAAACCGTACTTTTTCTTTGTCTCAAGTGTCTATAAAAGGTGATTTTCTTGGAGTTTTACATGCTGGAATTTCAAAAAAAGTAAGTGAAAAACTTAATATCGGAGCAAGAGTTAAAATTTATTCTTCAAGTATCAATATTGAATCCCTTAATAATTCTGGAACTTTTAGTTCATCAACAAGCAATGAAAATATCATTCGTCAATCTTTAAATAATATAAACGGTCAAGTTAGAACCTCAGGAATTGTTGATTCTGACGATGAATATATAGATGCTCCAAATGAATATTTTTCAAGAACGTTACTAGGGGGTAATTTAGGCCTAGGGCTAGACTTAGGTCTCACATACCATTTTACATCACAACTAGAATTTACAGCGAGTTTACTTGATATTGGTTTTGTAAAGCATTCTAAAAACACTAAAAATTTTAATATTAACGGTAATTATACCTTAGATGGTTTAAATTTTGAATATGATACCTCTAGCCTCAGTAATTATTGGCAACAAATTGAACAAGATTTTAGAGATCGAGTGATTACAGAAGAGACTCAAGAAGCCTATACCTCTTGGAGACCAATGAAAATTAATGCAGCACTTAAATATAGTTTTGGAGAAAAACGAGCTAAAAGTTGTTATTCAAAAACGCATAAAGAGTACTATTATAATGCTGTAGGTTTTCAGATTCATAATATCATGAGGCCCATAAAACCTCAGTTTTCTTTCACTAGTTTTTATGAAGCTTCTTTTTCAAAAAAAATACACACCAAGTTTACCCATACCATAAACGACTATTCTTCAATTATTTTTGGTGCCGCAACATCACTTCAATTGGGTAAACTATATGTATTTGGAGGTTTAGATAATATTTTAGGTGTAACTGATCTCTCTACTGCAAGTAGCGTTGCTTTTAACTTTGGATTTAATATTGTAATAGATTAACTATGAAATATATATACATTTTTTTTATTCTTATTTTTTTGAGTTCTCCAACTTTTGGACAAAAATCTATTCCTAATAAACAGCAATTCGTAGTAGTTAAAAGCACGTTTGATTTCTTAAAACAAGTAGATCGTTACAAAGCCAACTCCTTTACAAAATTTTTATTTTCTAAAGCTGGTTATGAAGTGTATTTAGATAATGAAGAACTTCCATCTCAGTTATATTATAATAAATGTAGTGCTCTATATGTAGACGTAAAAGATAAGTCTAACCTCTTTGCTACGAAAAACTATATAGAATTAGTAGATTGTAATGGTAAATTATTATACACATCAAAGCTAGGCGTAAGCAAGTACAAGGATTACGAGAGATCTTATAGACAATCTATCAGAAATGCATTTTCCACAATTGAGAATTTAAATGTAATTTTTTCTTCTTTTTATTCTGAACAAACTAAAAATTTAAAAAATGAAAATAAGAATCAAGAACTAAAGGAATTCCTTGAAACCAAAGAAATTAAAACTCCAGTAATAGTTGCTACAGATACTCCTAGTAAGGAAAAGAAAACTCCTAATAACAACGTATTGAGTGCTCAGAAAAATAAAATGGGTTTTCAACTCTTAAATTCAAATAACGAACTTGTTTTTGAGATTCTTATTACGAGTAATAAGGATGTATTTATTATCAAAAATAAAAACGGAGTATTATCCAATAAAGGGAATTATTGGCTTGCTGAATATTATGAGAAACAGAAATTTACAATAATAGAGCTTCAGATAAAGTTCTAATATCCATATTTATCTCCCCATATTTTTTTTAGCTTTTGTCTAAATTGTTCCTCTCTTGAGTTTGCCCCTGGGTCATAAATTTTTGTATTTGAAATACTTTCAGGTAAAAATTCCTGTTCCACAAAATTATCCTTGTAATCATGAGCATATTTATAATCCTTTCCATAATCTAAGGCTTTCATTAATTTTGTAGGTGCATTTCTTAAGTGAAGCGGTATGGGTAAGTCTCCTGTGTTTTTTACAATTTCTTGAGCTTTATTTATGGCCATATAAGAGGCGTTACTTTTTGAAGAGTTTGCCAGATATACTGCACATTGGCTTAAAATAATTCTAGATTCTGGATAGCCAACAACACTAACAGCTTGAAAAGTATTGTTTGCTAAAATTAAAGCTGTAGGGTTGGCATTTCCAATATCTTCAGAAGCTGCAATTAGTAATCTTCTAGCTATAAATTTTAAATCTTCACCTCCTTCAATCATTCTTGCAAGCCAATATACTGCACCATTAGGATCACTTCCTCTTATAGACTTTATAAAAGCTGAAACAATATCATAATGTTGATCACCAGTTTTATCGTACTTAACTGTTTTTTTTTGAATTTTATCTAGCACCAATTTATTAGTGAGGGTCATCTTATCTTCATTCCCTACTACCAATTCAAAAATATTCAATAATTTACGTGCATCACCCCCAGAAACTTGAAGTAAGGCATCAGTTTCTTTCAGTTTAATTTGTTTTTTTGATAAAATAACATCTTTTTTAATTGCTCTTTTTAACAATAAAATTAAATCACTTTTATCAAATGAATTTAATATGTAGACTTGACATCTAGACAAAAGTGCTGGTATAACCTCAAAACTTGGATTTTCAGTAGTGGCTCCAATAAGAGTAATCCATCCCTTCTCCACTGCACCCAATAAAGAGTCTTGTTGTGATTTACTAAAACGATGAATTTCATCGATGAATAATATGGGGTTTTTAGTTGTAAACAAACCACTTCCTTTTTTTGCTCTTTCTATGATTTCTCTTACATCTTTTACACCAGAACTGATGGCACTTAGTGTAAAAAAAGGACGTTTTGATGTTGTTGCTATAATATTTGCCAAAGTTGTTTTACCAATCCCTGGAGGTCCCCAAAATATTATTGAAGGAAGTATACCTTGGGTAATAAGATGAGTTAACACTCCTTTTTTACCTACTAAATGTCGCTGACTTATATAGTCTTCTAGTGTTTTTGGTCGTATTCTTTCTGCCAAAGGTTCATTCATAAGTATAAAAATAGTAAAGATTTACGACAGAAGTTGTTAATTTAGTAAATGGATTTATTTTTGATAAGTAATGTATATGAAAAATGACAAAACGCTTAGCTATCACAAAAATGTACTTTGGATTCCAGTAATGGCTATTTTGTCTATATGGCTTATTTATTGGATAGAAATTACATTTGGGTATAATTTTAATACCTACGGAATTTTACCTAGAGAAATTAAAGGCCTTAGAGGTATTTTTTTATCGCCATTTATACATAGTGATGCCTCTCATCTTTCTAACAACTCTGTGCCTTTATTTGTATTGCTAGCCTCATTGTTTTATTTCTACAGACAGATTGCTCATAAAGTTCTAATTTATGGAACACTTTTATCGGGTTTAATCTGTTGGGGTATTGCCAGAGATTCTTATCACATAGGAGCAAGTGGAATTATTTATTTGTTATTTAGTTTTATTTTTTTTAGTGGTATTGTCAGAAAGCACTACAGACTTATTGCTATGTCTTTAGTCGTTATTTTTTTATATGGTAGTATGATTTGGCTTATACTACCAACTGAAGATAGAATTTCATGGGAAGGGCATTTGTCTGGATTCTTAATTGGTCTTTTGTTTTCTTATCTCTATAGAAAAAAAGGAATCATAAAAGAGCAATATCAATTTTCCAATTCCGAATTTGATTTATTATTTGATGAAAATGGTAATTTTTCACCTCCAAAGGAAGAGGAGGAGCCCAATGAAGAGCTAGAGTAGCTCATTTAAAAAAAGATTATAATATTCTTTGACGTGTAGTTTCATATAAAAAAGCACCACAAGCAACGGAAACATTTAATGAATCTATAGACCCTAATAATGGGAGTTTTGCTGTGTAGTCTACAATTTTTAGAACCGATGGGTTAATTCCTCTATGTTCAGACCCCATAACAATGGCTATGGGTTGTTTAAAATCTATAGCATATAGTAAATCTTCTGTTTTTTCTGTAGCTGCAACAATTTTTATATTTGAGGCTTGCAATGTGTAGATAGCATCTTTGATATGATTAACCCTACAGATAGGAAGTTTAAAAGCAGCACCAGCTGAGGTTTTAATAGTTTCTGCATTAATTGGAGCACTACCTCCCTGCTGAATAATAATTCCATTGACGCCTGTACATTCTGCAGTTCTTATAATGGCACCAAAATTTCTTACGTCAGAAATTTGGTCTAGTAGTAAGAATAGGGGAGCATCTGTAGCCTCAAGACTAGTTTCGATTAATTTTTCTAAATCTGCAAAAGCTATTGGAGATATTTGAGCTACTGCTCCCTGATGGTTTTTATTTTTAGAAAGCCTATCTAATTTCTCTACTGGAACAAAGCTAGTAGTAATTCTCTCTTTTTTGATGAGTGTTTCTAATTCAAAAAACAAACTTCCTCTTAGCCCTTTTTGAAGATATACTTTATTGAGTGTTGAACCACTTCCAATCGCTTCAATGATAGCTCTTAATCCAAATATTGTTGTGTTTTCCATTGTTTTGCAAAGATATCATTAATTCTATGTATTTGTAATATAAAAAAGACCTTTCAAATGAATGAAAGGTCTTTTGTATCTAATAGCTATCAATTACTCGATAGTTACGTTTGTTTATTTATTATAAACAGTTTAGGATTGTTAATGATCCTGGTGCTGGATTAGCTGCCGCTAGTAATAATGAACCATCTGGTGCATAGATTTGGAAAGTAACCTCACCTGGGTAAGAATCTCCTGTGTATTCCCATGCAAAACCTTCAGTTCCTACAGGAACATTCAAAGTTTCTGTAGCACTAGACCATCCACAACATGGTGGTCCTCCAGAATAAGAACTTAACATATCTATGTAAACTACATCACCGTTATTTGGTCCACCATCAAATGTTACTTTGATACCGTCACCTTGCCATCCATCTCCGTAAGAATCTTGCATATCAACTACATAATCTCCTGGTTTTGGAGTACATAATATAGCTGAAGTATAGAAGAATGGAGAAGAAAAGTAAGACCCTTGTAAACTTCCACTAGCAGAAGCTGCAGAGAATTCTCTACCATCAGTTAATTTTAGTGATAGACGTATTCCAAATACGTCACCTACACCATAATTAGTTCCTAAACCTAAAGCATCTAAGGCTTGTCCTAAGGTTACTGAAATTTCAGTAACAGGCAATCCTTTATCACCAATAGTAAATGCACTAGCAGGTATAGTATATACCATAGCTTCACCAGATGCTTGACCACCTGAAACATATACATCTACTTCAGATAATAATGCTCCGTACTCTTCGTCTTGTTCTTCAACAATCACCGAAAAAGCAGAGTTTAAATCAGATAAGTTATAACTACCCGAAGTAATTTCTAACTTTCTAAGCACAGCGCCATATTCGACGCCAGCAAATACTTGATCAATAGCTTTATCCTCTGTCTCACAACTGCTTATCACAATTACTGAAAGCAGTAATAATACTATTTTATTTATTTGTTTTTTCATCTTTTATTATTTTTTAATTATTAATTAGCAGCTGGAAAACCAGGAGATGCTCCACCATTATCCCAAAATACTGGATCTGTTACACCACTTTTTTGACTAATATTTGAATTATTATTCGCATGGTTAGCTGGATAATAGAAAGAACGGATAAATCCGCCTGGGTTTGGCTCAATATTTGGTTGTAATGTTGTTGGGAATCCAGTTCTTCTGTAGAAGTTATAGGCTCCTAAACCATTTCCGTATTGAGCTACAAAACTTTGCATCCCTAATACATTCATTACATTATCTGCAGCATCCCATTCATCACTAATTCTAGCGTAAAAATCATTGATTACAAATGCTAAACCTCCGAAGTAGATGTCCATAATTAAATCAAATCTTTCAGTTCTTGGGTAAAAGTTAGTTACTTTATCCATAGACTTAGCCATACCATTAAACATTGCATTTTTTGCAGCAAC
>CBFHOD010000025.1:0-12401 GCA_965657365.1 Flavobacteriaceae bacterium | reverse complement strand
TATCAGTTCTTGGGTAAAAGTTAGTTACTTTATCCATAGACTTAGCCATACCATTAAACATTGCATTTTTTGCAGCAACATCGTCTCCACCTACTAATTCAGCTTCAGCAATTAAAAAGTCTTGCCAAGAAGCTAATAGTATTGGTGTAATTCCATTACCTTCGAAACCAGCACCATTTTGTTGACCACCGTAAGACCAGTCATCTAATTTACCACCAGCAGGATATACACCAGCCAATGTTCTTAAGAATCCATCTGGTGGAATACCGTTGTCATTTCCATGATCTCTACCCCACCATCCTTGTGGGTTTCCACAAAATACATAACCAGCATAGTGCGCAGGTGCATTTTGTAAACCACATTCTAATACCTCTTCGTCAGGAGCAGCACCCCCAATTCCTGGTGTAGGGTTGGTTTGTCTGTAGTAGTAGAACATAATACGTGGGTCACCTATAAAGACTCCACCACCAATATCATAACCTCCATCAGGTCCACCTCTCATATAATCCATTAAAGAGTTAGACATATAAGATCCACCACCTGTAGCAGTATAACTACTTCTATATCTTGGATGACGTGAATCAGGTTGAATTGCTTCAGTACCCCATCTAAATTGCATATCATCTGCATTTGTAGCGATGTAGTTTCCAGATGCAACAATAGCATTAAAACTAGCTAAAGCACTTCCATCTACATTTCTGGTATTCATGTATCCATTCATCTTTAATGTATTTGCCGCTTTTGTCCAAGCCGCCCAATCTCCATTGTAAAATGGATCAGTTACCGATGAAGTCCATTTTGGTTCTCCAAGCGCATCACTGTTAAAGTTTGCAATGGCTGCATCTAGTAAACCAAGAGCAACTGCATAAACGCTAGCTCCTGAATCCGCTACTGGATTTAAGTTAACAGCACCTTGCCAAGCTTCAGTATAAGGAACATCTCCAAAGAAGTCTACTAAAGTCATTAAGATATGCGCTTCAATAAACTGTCCAATTCCTTTATGGTGAGTTAAACTAGCTTCATCAGCTAAAACATTCATTTCTCTAATATCCTGCATGATTGTTTGATATGCAGAACTCCATCTTCCGTCAAAACTACTTGGTTGATATGCATTTGCATAATCTCTACCACTCATGTAATCTATTCTGGTTAATGCCCCAGCAGTATTTCCAAAACTGTTTATCAAATATGCATAAGATAATTGAATTTGGTTCAGATAAAAATCTGGATCAGCCTGAACTGGTGCAAGAGCATTTGGATTTTGTGTCAAATCCAGCTCAGTTGTTTCACACGAAGCAAAGAATAATCCTCCGCATAGAACCAACATTTTAATTAAATTGTTTATTTTTCTCATAATATAAATTATTTATTTTTTAGAATGAAGCTTTTACAGAAAGTCCATATCTTCTAGAACTTGGTCCGTTTAAGTATTCAAAACCTCTACCATTACCAACACCTAATCCAGCTACGTTAGGATCAAAGTTTGTGTTTTCTGGCATATTTGGCGCATGGAACCATAAGTTGTTAGCTGAAAAGGTAACACTTAAAGATCCGAAAGGAGTTTTCTCTAACATATTGTTAGGAAGAGAATACCCTAAAGAAAGTTCCTGTAATCTAAATACAGTTGCATCATATACTCCTAATTCATCAGCTCCGTATAATACGTTAGAGAAATAGTATGTTGAGTTATTGATTTGAGTTGTATTAGTTTCCCCTGCTGGGTTAACCCCTGGAAGAATGAAAGAATTTGCTCTATCAATACCTGCTTGGTTTACAACCCCTCTACCTAGTAAAGTTTGAACTGTTTGAGAGTACATATCACCTCCTTGTGTCCAGTTAAATAAGAATGCTAATGTAAAGTTCTTGTAATTTATAGAGTTACCCATGTTTAATACGAAATCAGGATTTGCATCACCAATAACGTTGTTATAATCACTACCTTCAGAGAAGTCAAATGAATTATCTATAACATAACTACCAGATCCATTAACTCTATAGTTACCATTTTCATCTGTTGCAACAGCACTACCTGTCATAGCTCCTAAAGAAAATCCTTCAATAGCCGCATTTCCTCTGTTTGAGAAACCTGCAAATGGTACAAGGTCTGTATCTTGTCCTAAATCCTTAACAATAGCTTCACTAGATGAATAGTTGAAGTTAGTAGACCAGTTAAGTCCATTTCCTTCATTTCTAATCCAATCTAAAGTTACATCTAATTCAATACCATCGGCTACAATCTCACCAATATTTACTTGTGTGCTGTCATAACCAGTAGCTGGATCTAGAGGTCTATCTACAACTAAGTTGTTTGTTGTTCTCTGATATATAGAAAAGTCAACAGAAACTCTATTGTCTAAGAAACTACCTTCTAAACCAAATTCTAATTCCTCCAACGTTTCAGGTTTTAAATCTGGGTTTCCTAAGAAACTACTTGTTGAATTTGTTACAACATCTACACCTTCATCTGTTCTAAATGCTTGTGTGTTTAAAGATAAAGTAGTTGCAACAGGATATCCTGATTGAAAGTTTGCAGAAGTTCCTAAACCAGCTCTAAGTTTTAAGAAGTTTATAAACTCACTTTCTTGAATGGCCTCAATAGCCTTTGAAGGAAGGAATGAAATACTTGCAGATGGATACGTAATCGATCTGTTTTCTTGAGTTAAGTTAGAAACCCAGTCTGTACGACTAGCTAACGTTAAGAAAGCAGTTTGCTTATATCCAAGATCAGCTTGAGCATATGCTCCCATAATATTTCTTTTTTGAGAATATTGGATTTCATCTTGAGCAGCAAAGTTAAAGTGTCTTAACACTCCAAATACTTGTTGTCCTGTACTCGATACACCACTTCTATCGTAAACATCACTTCTAGTTTCTGCACCCACAGTAAAGTTAAGATCAAAATCATCTGAAAGATCATAATTACCTGCTATAGAAACTTTGTGGTTGTTAATAGTGTTAGTATTGTTAAATGTTCTATACTGTCCTGACTGATTGGCAACACTACCTGTCTTACCACCTTTGTTAGAATAGTTAACATTATTTTCACTATACGTATCAAAACCAAACTGATACATTAAGTTAATGTTGTCATTCATTGCATAGGTAAGCGCTGCATTACCAAACACTCTGTTTGTAAGCTGACTAGTTTGAGCATTCTTAACCGTCCATAATGGATGTTGAATACTGTTGTTTTGTCTATAGTATACAGAACTACCATCTACTGGGTTTTCAAATGGAAGCCCCATTAAATCAACACTTCTTGGCGTGTAGAATAGGTTTCCAAAGATTGATGCATCGTTACCACCAACATTACTACCAAAACTTGCAGCAATTGGAGGTGATTTAAAGTTTGTTCTTGCATAGTTCATTGTACCACTAACGGTAAACTTGTTTGATAACTTTGCATTACCACCAATACTCAAAGTATTTCTACCCACTGAGTTTCCTGGTGTAAATCCTTCATCATCTAAACTACCATAGTTAACATTGTAATTTATTTTTCCATCTGCTGAAGAAGAACGGATATTGATGTTATTACTTCTAACAACTCCAGTTCTAAAGAAATCTCCAACTGAGTTATAAGGTCTCCACTCATATCTTGCTCCAGCAAATTCTGGGAAAGCTTGAGGAATACCTGTAGCAGTAGAAGCTGTAGAATAAGGGTGCTCTAATGTACCTGCTGAATCGAAAGCACTACTGCTTCCCCATCCTCCAGGACCATCTCTTTCAAATTTTGGACCCCAGTTACTGAAGAACCAACCGAAAGCTTGATCAAAACCACCACCATATTCATTCTGATAATTTGCTGCAGAAGCTATTTCGTTAAAGAATACTGAAGAACTTACAGTAATTTCTTGTTTTGAAGAACTACGTCCAGAAGAACCACTCTTCGTTGTTATTAAAATAACCCCATTACGTCCTTGCGTACCATAAAGTGTAGCTGCTGCTAAACCTTTTAATACATTCACGCTCTCAATGTTGTTTGGGTCAATATCTAGAAAACGACTAGAACCATTGTTACCATCAACAAAACCACCTTGTGAGTTAGTATCACTACTAAAAGGAACACCATCTACAACAAATAAAGGTTGGTTAGAACCACTAAAAGAACTCATACCTCTAATAAGGATACTTGTTCCTGATCCTGAGACACCACTTTGGGTTTGAATATTTACACCCGAGGCTTTACCTGATAGTAGTCTACCAATATCACCCTCAGAACGTTGTTCTAATTGCTCAGATTTTACTTCACTTACGGCATAACCTAATGCCTTCTTTTCTCTTTTAATACCTTGTGCAGTAACGATGATTTCATCTAAAATCTCACCACCTTCTTCAAGAGTCACATCGATAACATTGGCAGAACCAACAGTTTTTTCGACAGTCTTGTACCCTAGGTAATTAAAAACTAAAACGTCACCTGATGTAGCTTTGATGGAATACTTACCATCAAAATCAGTTTCAGCTCCCGTACTAGTACCTTTAATAATAACACTTACACCTGGTAAACTACCAGTGTTGTCAGATACTGTACCAGAGACAGTTTTTTCTTGTGCAAATGATACCTGCACAATTAACGCCAATAATAGCGTCAAAACTCCTTTGAACTTTGTCTTCATATTTTATAATTTGAATTAATTAGGCCAAATATCTTGTTTTTTTTTTAAAAAGCAATGGTTTATGTTAAAAAAAACTTAACAAAACATTAAATACAGTCAATTATCTATAATGTTTTTTAAAAAAACGAGGTCCATTTTACGATTAATTTTGATTTATTAAGTTTTAGCTCATTGTTTGAGTTATTTCCGATGGCATATCCCAAATCAATGAAATTGTTATTTAATTTAAATCGATATCCACCACCAAGTCCATAGGCGTCGTTTAATTTATCCGATATGGAATTTTTATAAAATCCAAAATCTGTTATTGAATATAAGTATGAGGATGTTGAAGTAAGATACCTAAATTCAATATTAGCATAAGAATAAATATTTGTAAAGATACTTTGTTCATTAACACCTCTAATGCTGTTGGCTCCTCCTATTCTATAGAGTTCATTAATCAGGTAATTATTTGAATCTAGCATCTTTGATTCCGTTTTGATGTGAATGTAACTTTTTTTACTAGTTTGAATATTTGAGAATGTTGAGACTTCAAATTTAAATTGACTTTGGTTGTTAATTGTATTTTTTCTTTCTCCTAGTTTACTACTAAGCTTTACTATGAAGTTGTTTTTGTATAAATCATTATCTGATAGGCTTCTTAGTTGGTAGCCAATACCAACGAAATAATTAGAAAAGGAGTCAAAGTTGTTTTCTGTTGAATTCAATAAATAAGTTGATTTTTCATTTGAATAGGATACTGATGCTTTTGACTTTGTGTTTAACTCATATTGAGTTTCCATGTTTAAACGCGTGTTTAAAAATGTTGAATCTTGACGGAACAAATTGAAGCCTATTGAAACAGATAAAGGACTATTAAATAGATAAGAGATGGAACTGTTAATATTAAACTCCGATCTCTCTTGAGCTACTTTATTCCAAAATAGTTCAAATTTCTCTCCTGTGTTCAAAATATTATTTAATTTTAAATCAAGATTCCCGTTGAATAATAGACCTTCTTCATTTTCTTTTGATGCAAAGTTAATAATGCCATCAAAACTACTCGTCTCTGATTTGTCAATAAATAAGTATAAATAAGTTGAGTCTTTTTTAAAAAGCACCTCTGGCTCTTTTTTTTCTTGAATAAAATCCAAACGTTTAGTAAGCTGAGAAATCGCTTTCATTTTTTTTTTAGAAAAGACAGTTTTCTCATCAATTTTAAAAAACTGCTTCAAGAATTTTTTAGGAAAGTTATCATACCCCTTCACAAGAACTTTATTAATAGTTCTTTTTGGAGATTCAATTATTTTTAGCTCAAGAATTAGGGTATCTATTAAAAAGGTAGGTTTTGTAAATGTAATTTCTGAAAACGAACTCCCTTTAGCATCTAAATTAGTTAAAAGAAGATTTGTGAAGTTTTCAAATGCTTTGGTTTTAATTCGAACAGAATCGCTAATGTTTTCTATGTTCTTTGTTTTAAATTCTTTTGGGAGAATTAAAATGAGGTTGTCTGTTTTTTTTCCAAGATCAAATACTGCTTCATAATTTACACCAGTTCTTATTACAGTATCTACTGTTGAAATAAAGAACCCCTCTTTTTTTAGACTCGTATGAATATGGGCTATTTCTTTATAGATTCCTGTTTCTAGGCTGTGCTTATTGTTAAATACAAGTTCATGTAAAACACGGGCTTGAATGGTGTCTTTAGCCGTAATTTTTAATTCAAGATTTTGCCCTACAATTCCATAAGAAAAACAGCTAAAAAAAAGGAGATATATATAAGGTATGATTTTTTTACTCAAAATGTAGGTTAAAGCGTTCAAATGTACCCCAAAATATGAAAACATTATTAGTTTGTATGCATGCATGAAAAAATTACTTCATCAGATTTGAATAGAAGGAAATTAATTGTACATTTGCGCACTCTTAAAAAGAGAGAAAATTTTAGTACAAACGAAAAATAGTAACAATTTAGTATGCCAACTATTCAACAATTAGTTCGTAAAGGAAGAACCAAAATAACTAAGAAGAGTAAATCGGCTGCTTTGTCGTCTTGTCCTCAAAGACGTGGAGTATGTACACGTGTTTATACCACAACACCAAAAAAACCTAATTCTGCAATGCGTAAAGTTGCCAGAGTTAGATTAACTAATGGTAATGAGATAAACGCTTACATCCCAGGTGAAGGACACAATCTACAAGAGCACTCGATAGTATTAGTTAGAGGTGGAAGGGTAAAAGATTTGCCAGGAGTAAAGTATCACGTTGTACGTGGAGCTTTAGATACAGCGGGAGTTGAGGGAAGAACTCAACGAAGATCAAAGTATGGTGCAAAACGCCCAAAAAAGTAATTTAGTAACTTTTTTAATGTAAAGACATGAGAAAAAGAGCAGCAAAAAAAAGAGTCTTACTACCAGATCCAAAATTTAATGATCAGTTAGTAACACGTTTTGTAAACAATTTAATGTGGGCCGGAAAAAAATCGGTAGCATTTAAAGTATTCTATGATGCAATTGCGATTGTAGAAGAAAGAAAAGAAGACGAAGAAAAAACAGCATTAGAGGTATGGAAAGACGCGTTATCTAACGTAATGCCTCAGGTAGAAGTTCGTTCTAGACGAGTTGGAGGAGCAACCTTTCAAATCCCAATGCAAATTAGACCAGATCGTAAAGTATCTATGGCTATTAAATGGATGATTACGTATACTCGTAAGAGAAACGAAAAAACCATGGCACAGCGTTTGGCAGCAGAAATCTTAGCAGCAGCTAAAGAAGAAGGAGCGGCCGTTAAAAAACGTGTGGATACTCACAAGATGGCTGAAGCCAACAAAGCATTCTCTCACTTTAGATTTTAATAGAAATGGCTAGAGATTTAAAATACACTAGAAATATTGGTATTGCAGCACATATTGATGCTGGAAAAACCACAACTACAGAACGTGTGCTATACTACACAGGAGTTTCTCACAAAATTGGAGAAGTTCACGATGGAGCAGCAACTATGGACTGGATGGAGCAAGAGCAAGAAAGAGGAATTACAATTACCTCTGCTGCAACAACTTGTACATGGGATTTTCCTATTGAAAATGGTGAAAAAACTCCAGAAACTAAAGGGTATCACTTTAATATTATTGATACTCCAGGTCACGTAGATTTTACTGTAGAAGTAAATAGATCACTTAGAGTTTTAGACGGTTTAGTTTTCTTGTTTAGTGCAGTTGACGGTGTAGAGCCTCAATCTGAAACAAACTGGAGACTAGCAGACAATTACAAAGTGCCAAGAATTGGTTTCGTAAACAAGATGGACCGTCAAGGTTCAGATTTCTTAGGTGTATGTCAGCAAGTAAAAGACATGTTAAAATCAAATGCAGTGCCAATTGTTTTAAACATTGGTGATGAAGATGATTTTAAAGGAATTATAGATTTAGTAAAAAACCGTGCTATTGTATGGCATGATCAAACTCAGGGAGCAACTTTTGATATTATCGAAATTCCTGAGGATATGAAAGAAGAAGCTCGTAAATATCGTGCACTACTTATTGAAGAAGTTGCAAGTTATGATGAAAATCTTTTAGAAAAATTTATGGAAGATGAAGAATCGATTACAGAAGAAGAAGTGCATGCTGCACTAAGATCTGCCGTAATGGATATGGCTATCATTCCTATGATTTGTGGTTCTGCTTTTAAAAATAAAGGGGTTCAGTTTCTTTTAGATGCTGTATGTCGTTATTTACCTTCTCCAACAGATAAAGAAGGTATAGTAGGTGTAAACCCAGACACAGAAAAAGAAGAAATTCGTAAGCCAGATGTAAAGGAGCCATTTGCTGCTTTAGCTTTTAAAATTGCAACAGACCCATTTGTTGGTCGTTTAGCATTTTTTAGAGCATACTCTGGTAGACTAGACGCTGGATCATATGTGTTAAACAACAGATCTGGTAAAAAAGAACGTATTTCACGTATTTACCAAATGCATGCCAACAAGCAAAATGCCATCGATTTTATCGAAGCAGGTGATATTGGGGCAGCGGTAGGTTTTAAATCTATAAAAACAGGAGATACGCTTACTGCTGAAAAGCATCCTATAGTATTAGAATCTATGGACTTTCCAGATCCAGTAATTGGTATCGCTGTTGAACCAAAAACAAAAGCTGACGTAGATAAGTTAGGTATTGGTCTTGGTAAATTAGCAGAGGAAGATCCTACGTTTACAGTGCGTTCTGATGAAGCTTCAGGGCAAACCATTATCTCAGGTATGGGAGAGTTACACTTAGATGTAATTGTAGATCGTTTAAAGCGTGAATTTAAAGTAGAGGTAAACCAAGGTCAACCTCAAGTAGAATATAAAGAAGCGATTACTGCAGCTGCAGATCACAGAGAAGTGTACAAAAAGCAGTCGGGTGGTCGTGGAAAGTTTGCAGACATTGTATTTACAATGGAACCTGCAGAAGAAGGCTTTCAAGGCTTACAATTTGAATCAACCATCAAAGGAGGTAATGTTCCTAGAGAATTTGTACCATCTGTTGAGAAAGGGTTTAAAGAAGCCATGAAGAATGGTCCTTTAGCCGGATATGAAATGGATTCCATGAAAGTAACCTTGAAAGACGGTTCTTTTCATGCGGTAGATTCAGATCAATTATCTTTTGAATTAGCAGCGAAACTTGGTTATAAAGCTGCGGCAAAATCTGCCAAAGCAAAAATCATGGAACCACTAATGAAGCTAGAAGTATTAACTCCTGAAGAAAACATGGGTGATATTGTAGGAGATTTAAATAGAAGAAGAGGTCAGGTTAACGATATGAGTGACCGAGCTGGATCTAAAGTGGTTAAGGCTTTAGTGCCATTATCTGAAATGTTTGGATATGTTACTGCCTTAAGAACTATGTCTTCTGGTAGAGCAACGTCTACCATGGAATTTTCTCACTATGCTGAAACACCTTCTAATGTTTCTGAGGATGTAATCGCTAAAGCAAAAGGATAATCTACTAAAAATAAAAACGATGAGTCAAAAAATTAGAATAAAATTAAAGTCTTACGATTACAATTTAGTAGATAAATCTGCTGAGAAAATTGTAAAGACAGTAAAGAGTACTGGAGCTGTTGTAAACGGTCCAATACCTTTACCAACAAATAAGAAAATTTTCACGGTTTTACGTTCACCTCACGTGAATAAAAAATCTAGAGAACAATTTCAATTGTCTGCATACAAACGTTTGTTAGACATTTATAGTTCTTCTTCAAAAACTATTGATGCGCTTATGAAGCTTGAATTGCCAAGTGGAGTAGAAGTTGAAATTAAAGTATAAGTACATAAACCTTCTGTATTGCTGGCCAACATAGCCTTCAGTATCGTGTTATGTTAATTTACACAAGACAATGCCCTTTTTAAGGGCATTGTCTTTTTTTATGGAAGTTATTTTGTTTATCCCTAAAAATTAGACAGTTGTGAAGATTGTTTAGGGTAAAACTATAGGTCATTAATTTTTTTTATTTATATTTGTAACCATATTTACCCCTAATAAAGATGAAAACCCCTTTCCGTAATTTTCAGAACTTTTCTAGTTCGCTACTGCTATTGGTAGTTTTTGGTTTTCTTTTATCTACTGTACAAATGTCTGCCCAATTTGTGGTGAAGAAAGATTTTATAGTAACGTTAAATAATGATGTATATACCCTAGAGCAAGAGAATACTTTTCAAAGTGATCTGTTAGGAGAAGGTACACTTCATTTTACAGGGGTTTCACAACAGGTATCTACTTCAATTACCACAAGCTTAAGTGATGTAGCCATTCATAATGCCGCTCAACTCGAGATAAAAAATAAACTGAACATTACAGGAGATCTTAGCATTATTTCAGAGACCTTGGTATTACAACATCCTCTGTTGATGCAGGGAAGTATTCGTCTTCTTAATGCTGCTTCAATTCAAAATGCATACCTCATTACCTACCTGTTCACAGAACAGATAGAACACAATAAAGGGACATTAGTACTTAGTACTCATATTCCTGCTTTTTTTAGGCTTGAGACTCATAGTCTAGTAAAGCACACTACAGCGAGTTTATTTTACAAGAAAGCACCGCTGTATGTAGCAGATCATTATAGGTTTGACACAGCGCCACCCTTGTCTCCACCTCCAGAAAAATACACCTGCTTATTTTCTTAACTAATTTTAAGAAATAACTCAAAATTCTTTGGGCATTAGAGACTAATGTTGTCAAGAATTTCAACCGCTTTACAGCAACTTTAAAAAAATTACAATTACACATAAAATAAACACTACAATGAAAAAATATATTTTAACAATAATGCTATTCTCTTTAGGTTTTGCCGGTTATGCACAAGTGGGAATAGGGACAGCGAGTCCTCAAACTACTTTAGATGTGGTTGGTAACGCAGGAGATACTCCAGGCGCTTTAAACGCTATTGATGGAATTACAGTACCTATTGTTACTGATGATATGACTACGACTACAACCAATGGAACCAAGATCAGTCAATTGGTGTACAGTACTAACGCTTCGAGTACGGGATATTACTACTGGACAGGAGCAGCTTGGACTCCTTTAGTACCTGCTGGTTATGGTATTGCTACAGGCTCTATCACTTCAACTCTAGGTATAACAAATGTTAATGATCCAGGACCTTACACTGTTTTGGATTCTGATAGAGTTATAAATGTTACATTCGATAATGGTTCAGATTATATTCTTTCATTACCTGATCCTTCTTCTCATACAGGAAGAATGATTTGTATTATTTCATCTGCCACTACTCAACAAATTCAGTTTTCAACCAATTCACCCACTGGAGGTACTCAAATTGTACCATCAGGTGGTGCTTCTCTAGTGATTAGTAATGGGGCAGAGTGGAAATTATTAAGAGCTGGATTTTAAATTTTAATTTTATGAAAACATTAAATAATTACCATATAATATTAACTGTTTTTTTTAGTATTATATTTTCAAGTTCAATTTATTCTCAAACTAGATCAAATGGATTTTTACAAAACAATTCAATTCCAGATGATTCTGCATTTTTAGACGCGTCAAGTAATGCCGCTTGGAATAATAGCTCAGCAAAAGGAAAAGGGATACTTTTTCCTGAAACAAATTTAACTACATTAAATATGTTAGTAACTAGAAATGCAATTTCTCCTAACAATAAGCCAAATTATTATAATGGTTTAATAGTTTTTAACACGGCTACAGGTCAATCCTCTATTGGAGATATTTCTGTTGAACCAGGGTTTTACTATTACAGCAATCCAGATCAAAATTTTCCTACTGGTGATGCTCAAGCAGGTACTTGGAAACCCCTAGGCGGCGAAGCTAGTTCTCCCAAAATTCACATCACAGAAAATACGCCAACAGAAACCAATTTAGTTACGGCAAATACCGCTTCGGAAAAAGTGATCAGTGTCACTGGAACTGCAGATGGTATCACTACACATATGGATTTAGGTACTACAGTATTGCCAGAAAATACAGTAGTTAATTTCAGAAAAGCCATTATATGTGACAGTACTGGAACCCAAGTCTTAGTGGCCACAGGTTCTTATGATACCGCAACCAATAAATTTGTAACCGGTAATGGCATGATGAATTATTGCTTACCTGCTGCAACTAATTATAAAGTAGAACTGTATTACACCTCTAATTAAAGCACCTGCCTAAAGTAAGAATTACACGAGTTGTCTGCTGCAGACAACTCGTTTTTTTTTGCCATGAAAATATCTTGACTAAAAATAAAAATAAGTTCCTTTATTTTTTAGGATATGAGTATAATAATCAAAATAAATTTA
>CBFHOD010000024.1:28186-30643 GCA_965657365.1 Flavobacteriaceae bacterium | reverse complement strand
GGGGCTATACTTAAGCCTAATTCTGGATATTCTTTAATTGATTTTTGTTCTCTTGAAGTTCTTGACCATGTGCTAATGTTTCCTTGATAGGTACCTCCATAAACCAACTCTGGGGCATCTGGATCAAAAGCGATAAAAGCACTTTCTCCTCCAGCTACAGAATACCAATCTTTCCAATCAATACCCCCATCATTGGTTCTACTAGCGATACCAATTGCAGAATTATCTTGCTGCCCGCCATACACGTTATAAGGCACTAGATTATCTGTAATTACTCTATAAAATTGAGAGGTTGCTTGGTTTTGTTGCGTACTCCAGCTTTTTCCTCCGTTGAAGGATATATTAGCCCCACCATCATTAGAATTGATGAGGTTTTTGTTATCAGTTGGGTTTATCCATAAATGATGATTGTCTCCATGTGGAACAGGAATATTTGAAAAACTTTTTCCTCCATCTATAGACTTCATAACGGGTGCATTTAAAACATAGACCGTATTTTCATTTTGTGGATCAGCAAATATCTCCATATAATACCAAGATCTGGCAATATTAACTCGATTACTATTTACTTGCTTCCATGTTTTACCTGCATTATCTGAACGGTATACCCCCCCTTTTTTACCAGCGGCTTCAATAACGGCGTAAACTCGATCTGGATTTGCTCTAGAAACAGAAATTCCAGATTTTCCAAAATCTTTTGGTAAGCCTAATTTCATCTTTGTCCATGTAGTTCCTGCATCTATAGATTTGAATAATCCAGAGTTTTCACCACCAGATTTCATTACCCAAGGATATCTTTGGTGCTGCCACATAGCTGCATACAAAATACGAGGATTTTTCATGTCCATCGATAAAGAAGAAGCTCCAGTAGTATTATTTACAGAAAGAATATTTTTCCAGGTTTTCCCTCCGTCTGTTGTTTTGTAAATTCCTCTTTCTTTTGAAGGTGCATATTGTGCTCCTTGTGCAGTAACATATATGATATTTGGATTGGTTGGATGGATAACAACATCAGAGATATGACGCGTTTTATCTAGTCCTAAATGAGACCATGTTTTTCCTGCATCCATAGACTTATATACACCATCTCCCATTGAAGTCATAACTCCTCTAGCAGCATGTTCTCCCATTCCTACAACTATTATATTAGAATCACTTTCAGAAACAGCAATAGCGCCAACAGAACCTGTTTTAAAAAATCCGTCAGAGATGTTTTTCCAAGTAATTCCGTCATCAGTTGTTTTAAAAACACCACCTCCTGTTGACCCCATATAGTAGGTGTGAGGTTTACCAATAACTCCAGTAGAAGTAACACTTCTACCACCTCTAAATGGCCCAATATTTCTCCATTTTAAACCATGATATAAAGAATCAGTTATAGCAATAACAGGTTTTTTTATTTTCTTTTTTCTTTTTTGTGAGTTTACGGTAATTGGAACAATAAGAAGACAGATAAAAAGAAGTTTGAGTGTTTTCATGAAATTGAGATTGGAAGTTGGTATTGAGAGTATAAATTTGTTTAAGAAACTAAAGTTACCAAATAAAATACAAATAGGAAATCTAGTTTTTAACCTTTATTAAGGGCGCCATAATAATTATATGCACATAAAAAGTCATTTTTAAATCTTTTATCATCAAAATACAATCCAACTAAAGCTTCATTATTCATGATAATTAATTTGCTAAGTAATGTAAAAAAAAATTATTCTGTTAATTTTGTTTTAGAATTTACACCCTTGTATTTCAAGTCTTTTTCTAGCCCTTCAATCATTTTTCTAGCAATATCTTTATTTGATATACTCTCTATCCCTTCTAAACCAGGAGATGAATTAACCTCCAGGAGCAGTGGTCCCTTTTGACCTCTAATGATATCTACACCTGCAACTTTTAGACCTAAGGTTTTAGTAGCCAATAAAGCCACTTTTTTCTCCTCTGATGTTATTTTTACATTAGATCCGGTTCCACCCAGATGTATGTTCGCCCTAAATTCTCCGGGAGCAGCAGTTCTCATCATGCTGCTTATCACCTTGCCATTTATAATAAAACATCTTATGTCTTCTCCTTTAGCTTCCTTAATAAATTCTTGAACTAAGATATTAGCTTTTAAACTTTTAAATGCATTTATTAAACTTTCTGCAGCTTTTTTTGTTTCAGCCAAAACAACACCCTTACCTTGAGTTCCCTCTAAAAGCTTAACAATTAGAGGAGCACCTCCAACCATATCTATTAATTCATCTGTATCAAGAGGAGAATTTGCAAATCCAGTTGTTGGTATAGGCAGACCTTTATTAATTAGCATTTGTAATGAAAACAGCTTATCCCTAGATTTTGTGATTGAAGCTGCTGTATTAAGTGTATAAACTCCCATCGCCTCAAAATGACGCGTTAATGCACAACCATAAAAGGTCATACTGGGTTTAATTCGAGGAATTATTGCATCAAAATCTCCTAAAACCC
>CBFHOD010000024.1:0-28089 GCA_965657365.1 Flavobacteriaceae bacterium | reverse complement strand
TCCTCCTCGATAATGAACTTCTGGGTTTTTCCCATCTAATTTAATGTAGCAATCCTTTATATTTAAAAACTCTATAGTATGACCCTTTTGTTGTCCAGCCTCTATTATTCTTCTGTTGCTATACAGGTTTGGATTACTGGCAAGAAGCCCTATTTTTAGACCTGAGTTTTTGACTACTTTTGAATGATAATGTTGTTTAAGTAAATCATGCGTTGGTTCACCAAGCAAAAAAGAAGATTCAGGGTCAACCAACATTTTACCAGACATTGCTTGACGCCCCAAAAGCATTCTATGCCCCATAGAGTCTCTATTTGTTAACGTTAACTCAACCTCCCATGTGTTTTCTGCAATTGATAAAATAGTTTTAATTACTAATCTTAGCTCACTTATTCCGCTAGAACTCTTAACCCTTCTTTTATCAAAAACGGGCGCTTCACAATGCACTACAGTTCTTCCATCGTTTTGAATGGGATGTACATCAAAACTTGTCCATAAATTACCATTTCTTTTAAAAGTAGCAATATTAACAGCATGTAAGGCAGATGTTTTGGCTCCTGAGTCTATTCTTGCCTTTATTGTAGGAATGTTTATTTGAGGGAAACTACACCATTCTACACTTCCTATAATTATTTTTTCTGTATTCATTTATTTAATGTTTGTAAATAAATTTGGCAATAGAGAGTTATTATTATTTAATTAATGACAAATCAAATTTAGGAAATTAATCCTACTTTTTAATCATTTTAACTCCGTCTGAAATGAGTGAATCTAATTCGGGGTGTAAAGAGATTAACTTATCAAAATAACTCTTAATTAACTGATTTAGTTTTGTGTCAAAGGATAATTCGATAATCTCTATAAAAAGAAGCCACTCTTTAGGGTACAGAGTAGTTACTTCTTCGAACAAGTTTTTTAACAACTCAGCATCATTTTTCTTTTCTTTTCTATAATTTCGAACTACTCCATAGTAGCTTTCTAGTTTTATGATAGCTTTATTTTTTGCAGGCTTAATTGTTAAGGTTGAAGATTCAGCATATAAATTTGGGAACGAATTACTATCAGCAGCACCGGCAAAGGCAGAAACAATCTCCTTTCCTATAATCATATCATAGATTCCATGTTCAGGCAAAAACAAATATTCATTTTTGTAGGAAATTGTACAGTCTTTTAATCGTATTAAAATTAATTTCCCTTGAGCATTTCTAATACCAGTAATATTTAATCCCTCTACTTTTATACCACTTTCAAATTCAAAGGAAAGCCACTTCCCATCATGAAAATTATAGGTTTTTAAGTCATTAGGGCCCATATCCTCAATAGCAATCTTAATGTTTTTTAACTTTCCTAATGGTGAGCTTATTCCATTTTTATGGTAGCTTATTCCATGACCTATTAATTCTTTTTCTCTATAGGCAAGAGCAGATGGTCCATCGGTTTGATAAAAGATTACGTTGTTATTTTCATCTAATAGTATCCTAGAAAACTTTCCAGATACCTGTAGCCCTGTAGTTAATTCAATACTCCCCACCATTTGAGATTCTATCAACTTTTGAATTCCTTCTTTTCCACCTTTTCGTAAGCTCAATGTGTCTGCAAACTCCTCTAAAACTTCCATCAAATGAGGAAAATTTGGGGTAACATATAATTGAGGTTGGGGCTTAGTAACATCAAATGGCTGTTGAGCTGCAGCCACAGAGTACGGGATTTTCTTCACATTACTTTTTAAGCATGAAATACTTTCGCCAATTGAAGACAATAGGCCTGCGCCATATATTTTTGGATCATAAAGATTTCCAATTAACCCGTATTCAACAGTCCACCATTGTAAGTTTCTTATTTGTGCCATCTCCGAAAGCTCTACTTTCTTGCTTTGTAACTCATGAATTTCTTTTTCTACAGCTGCAATCTCTTTTTCATTGGTTCCTTCAGCTTCCTTAAGAATAGACAATTTCCTAACAGCTTCGTATAAATTCATATCATGTTTAGAGAGAATGGCTTTTGATCCAATATCTCCTAATCTTCTTAAATATTCTGCATAATCAGGGTTTGCAATGATGGGTGCATGGCCAGCAGATTCGTGAATAATGTCTGGTGCAGGGGTATATTCAATATTTTCAAGCTGTCTTATATCTGATGCAATAACTAACACTTTATAGGCTTGGAATTCCATAAATGCATTAGGAGGTATAAAACCATCTACAGCAACGGCAGCCCAACCAATTTCTTTTAGGATTCTATTCATCCCATACATGTTTGGGATTTCATCAATACTTATCCCAGTTTTTTGTAGCCCTGTTAGATAGGAAGAATGCGCTACTTTGGTTAAGTACTTAAGTAAACGCCTCATGGCATAGCGCCATACCGCTTGGTTTATAGGAGAATAATTTTCATAATGTTGAGGTTTGATAAACTGCTTAAGATGCTTAGGCAGTCGATCAATTATTTCATTGATTCTGTAGTCTTCGTTATTAGGCATTTTATATGGATTACTCAAAAAAACTTAGTGTTAAAGCTGTATGAATTTTCTATTTTAGTAGAATACATAATTCTTCATTATTACTAAATAAGTAAGAAATTTACAAAATAAAAAAGAAAGTATCGTGATCTTATATTTTATTGAGATTCGTTTTACCTCAACCCATTAATGTCGTATCTAGACATAAAATTCCAAACTAATTCAGAAGCATTTTGACCCTGATAAGTTTCGCTAAACCATACGTGGTCTCCGCCAATATATTTATAATGTTCAACAGAAACTGAATTGTCTCCTTGATCATATACAAAATGTTCAATGGTCATTCCACTAGTATTATCAATATTTATGGTAGGTGTAGAAACTGTATTATTGAAATTTGTCCAATAGTCTAATGTGCTTTGCACAGAGTTATAATCATTACTACTCTCATCATAGGCAATAACACCGTCGTTAGTTCCATGAAGATGCAGGACAGGCATAGGATGGTTTGTATTCCCTAAACAGTCAAGCATAGATCCAGAAACAGAGGCTACTGCAGCAATTAAATCACTTTTATAATTTGCAAGACCATAAGCCATCATTCCTCCGTTGGAGTATCCAGCAGCATAAATTCTTTCCATATCCAGATTATACTGAGATGAAATCTCATTAACCATAGCTTCAAAAAACCCTAGATCATCGGCTGAACTTTTATTATCTCCATCTATGGGGCAAGGATTCCAATGGGGAACCCCATCTAAACAACTGCCTTGGGGATATACTAAAATAAACGAGTTTGATTCAGCTTCTGCCCTCATGTCTGCAACATTTATAAATTGACTTGCGTTACCTCCAAAACCATGAAAATTAAATAAGATAGGTGTTGCAGAAGTTTCATCATATGAATTAGGTACATATAAAATATATTCTCTACTCATGCCGTCATGAACTATTGTTTGTGAATTGGTATTGGAATAACACCCTTCTGACTTATCATCATCTTTGGCGTTATCATTATTACAACTGCTGATAATTGCCGTTAGAAAAGAAAAAATTAAAATTATTTTCTTCATAAATTTTTTTTAAACTTTTCACAAAAATAATTTTTTTTTATTTAAATCGAAAATTCAACTATCAACTTTTGTAACATTTTAACACACTCATTAAGTTGTTCTTGAGTAGTGTATTCATTGGCTCTGTGTGCTTGTTCAATTGAGCCTGGACCGCAAATAATACTTTGATAACCAGCTTCATGAAATTGTCCTGCCTCTGCAGCATAAGAAACAGTTTTCCAAGAATTTTGACCAGATATTTTTTGAGTTAACGCAACAATATCATCGGTTAATTTAGTGTCTAGTGCTGGTACTGGTGGGTGAACAAATGTGTTGGTGATGGAAAAATCAGGAAAGCGTTTTCTGACCTCTAGCTCACGTTCTTTACAAAACGAAAAATAATCATCAAAAATAGCTGCTATATCATCTTTTGGAATTACGCGTACATCCCATTCAAAACGAGTGTAGTCAGCAACAATGTTTGTAGCCACGCCTCCACTTATTTGTCCAACATGTAAGGTAGAATGAGGGGGTTTAAATCGGTGATCTTGGGTAGCATGAGATAATTCTTTCATTTTGTTTTCTAACCACATAATTAGACGTGTACTTTCGTGGATGGCACTTATCTCTTTATGAATTCCACTACTATGACCAGCAGAACCATTTACTTCTGTTAGTACATAACATACCCCTTTTTTACCAATCACAGGCTCTAAAGATGAAGGTTCTCCAATAATGGCATATTTAGCATTTTCAGAATAGGTTTTTTGGATGTGCTCTATAAGCTCTGGAGCGGCTAAACACCCAATCTCTTCATCATAACTAAAAGCAAAATAAATGGGTTTTTTTAAATCTGCCTTGACTAAAGTTGGCAATGAAGCTAAGCAACAGGCAATAAAACCTTTCATATCGGCACTTCCTCTTCCAAATAGTTTACCGTCTTTTTTAGTTAGTATGAATGGATCAGAATCCCAAGCTTGTCCTTTAACAGGAACAACATCTGTATGGCCAGATAATATGACTCCACCGTCTACAGAAGGTCCAATTCTACAATGCAAAGAAGCTTTAGTTTTTTCTTCATTAGGTACTAGAGTAGTTGCTACTCCGAAGGGTTCAATATAGTTTTGTATCCAATGGATGATCTCGAGATTATGATCTCCTCCTAAAACTGGAAAACTAACTAGTTTTGCTAAAATATCTTCTACTTTCATATTATTGATATCCAATAGTTACTGCTATTATTAAAGAAATGGCCGAAAGTAAAAATACAATTATTGCCACAGGAAAAATAAATCGCAACCATTTATCTAGCGGCACTCGACACATGCTTAACATGGCAATTAAGCCGCCAAGAGTTGGGTTTATAAGATTAGAAATTCCATCACCAATTTGAAACGCTAAAATAGTGGTTTGTCGTGTAAGTCCAATCACTTCTCCAAGAGGAAGCATCACTGGGAGGGTAGCTAGTGCTTGGCCGCTTCCAGAAGGAATAAAAAAGTTGATGATACTTTGGGAAATAGACATTCCAATAGCAGATAAATACAAGGGCAATGTTTTTAACACTTCAGATAAATGAAAAGAAATAGTATCACTAATGTGGCCCATTTCCATCAATACTTTAATGGTGGTTGCAAAACCCACCATAAATGCTCCAGGAGCAACATAGGCAACAGATTTTAAAACCGTTTCACTTATTTTATTTCCTTTCATGCCTCCTATAATACCTGAAGTAATAGTAACCATTAAAAAGATGGCAGATATTTCGTTGATATACCAATTTAGATTGAAAACACCATATAAAATGGCTCCTAAACCAATAATAAAAGCACTAATGACTAACCAATTATTTAGTGAAATAGAATAGTCTGTTAAAGGTTTAGAAAGTACAATTCCGTCTTCATTTAACCCTTTTCCTAATCTACTATCTGGGTTTTTTGAAATCTTTTTTAAATAGCTAACATTGTAAAAAGCTAAAAAACTTAGGGCAGAAAAACATAAGATGCTTCTTAATAAAGCGCCAGAAAACAAAGGGAGTTCTCCAATTTTATGCCCAATACCCACCGTATATGGGTTTATAGGAGAAAGTCCAAAACCTATAGTTACCGCACCAACAGATATGCCTGCAGCCAATACCAAGTCTCCACCAAGCGCTAAACTGACTACAGCAGCAATAGGTATTAGTGCAATATTATGTTCATATCCAACAAAAATTCCCATAGCCCCGTATATGAATGTCATGAGAACAACTGCTAAGTATTTTTTTTCTCGTCCAATTTTATGAACAAAAGTTCCCACAGCGTTTTCTATGGCCTTAGTTTCTTCCATCACACCAAACATAATACCTCCAGAAAACACCACAAACATCACCTCTATTGCCGCTTTAAATCCTAAAGGGATGGCTTTAAACATTTGTAAAAAACCAATAGGTGTGCTAGGGATAATATTGTAAGATCCAGGAATAACTCTATTTCTTCCCTCTATTAATACACGTTTAAATTCGCCTGCAGGGATGATATAGGTTAAAAGAGTTACAAAAACAATGATTAGAAACAGCATGGTTACTGCATGAGGAATTCGTTCGTACCAATGATTAGTTTTCATACTTGAAATCTTAAAAATAAAAGCCCCTAAAGTAAGCGTTTTTTAAGAACTATTGGTTTAATAGGTAAGTTATGACTCTTTTTTAAATCTAAAATTAGCTAAGAGAGCTATTAATTAATACTATCAAAAAAATAACTAAACAAGCAGATGTAGCCTATTCATTTTTTCTATCAAGTCTCCTTTAATGGCTACCACCGCAGATTTAGGGAAATAATTCTGTAGTATTAGAATCATTTCTTCAAGTGAGATTTATCTATGTTAAAGTTTTAGCAAGACAGATACTATCTGGAATATCTTTTAGTTTACCATAGTTTTCTATCACAGAAAAATGATTTCTTGTATAGAGCTTTATGGCTTCCGGTTGATTTGCTCCCATAAATAAAATGCATTTGCTATGCCCTAATTCTTTGGTCCAATTTTCTAATTCGGTGAGTATTTTTTTTCCTAGTTTTTGACCTCTATGTGCCGGAATTACATACATGCGTTTAATCTCCATAGCAGAAAAATCGGTCTTAGCAATAGCACCGCAACCCACAGCTTCATTTTCAATATACACCACTACAACATGCTTTAGATGCGTAATTTCATTAAACTGAGCTAAAGGATGGTCTTTGCCATCTCTTTGTGCTAGGTCTTCATTTAAATGTCCTACAAGCTCTTGAAATGCAGGGTTTATATAAGTTGTTCTAATGATCTTCATATATTTTTTAAATATACATCAAAAAAAAAGCCTTCGAAAAGAAGGCTTTTATATGTTTGTAAATAGTAAGATTACTCTTCTGTAGCTGTTTCTGTGTCGGCTGCTAAAGAATTCATCATTCCTCCATAATCAAACCAATCTCCACCTCCAGAAATTTTACCATCTGTAAATGCAAAAGCATGGTATGAGGTTAATTTAACAGACTTCCCAGAGGCTACATGATCTGCAGTCCAAGTACCATATACTCGAGTGCTTCCATCTAATAATCCAGTAGTTTCATCTACGCCAGGCAACCAGTAATCTGCTGTAAAATTCATGTTATCAAATGCTGTTTGATAATTTACAAGAGCATCTTTTAAGCCTTGTGCATCGGCCATTTCAGAACCGTAAACAGGCATATGCCATTCTAGATCATCATGAATCATTTCAAACATTTCCGCAGATTTTTCTGCTTGATGTAGTTCAAAATATTTTTTTGCAGCTGCTGTGTTTTTTTCAAAATCAGCATGATTTCCTGTTGAGCAAGCAGTTACTAAAACTGCCAACATTAATAATTTAAATACGTTTTTCATTTTTTTAAAATTTAATTAATACTTGTTTTATATAATTAGAGAGTTTTTTTAGTAAATCCAACCTCCAATAGAGGTTCTGTATTCAATTGGATATGTTTTTAAAAGCTCTTTTAATTCATCGGTTGCGTTTCCTGCAATAATAAATTTATCAATTGTAAACATCTTCATAAAAGGAGCAAAGTTTGGCCCGCCCTCAAAGTTATTTGCATGCAATATCATGTCTGCAGAGGTAAAATATTTTTCTACCAAAAACACTCGTTTCCCACTTTCAGAAATAAAATAGGTATAATCATAGGTGTTAGGTTCATTAGCTCTTATAAAATCGTTTAACTTTTTAACTAGTGTTTGTACATCATTTTTAGAATTCCCATTATTTACTTTTAGTTCTAATAAGATCACTAATTTTTCAGAAATATTCTTAGCCGCTTGCATAGCGTTCAATTCTTTATCAAAAACAGCAGTGTCAAAAAATTGCACTTCTCTGCTAATTTTTAAACCATCCCATTGATAGGATATATGAAATGGGAAACTTACTTTTTGTCCTGTGTATTTTCCTGTAGCACTAAAAGTGTTCCAAACATTAGTCCAAATAATACCATTATGATATGTATTTGTTTCAATTTCAGACCCTGTTGAGTTGCCATCCACATCCTCAAAACTAATGTCTTCAAACATATCAAAAAGACCTTCAATTCCAGCAATAAACCCTGCTTTGTCTTTTGTATTGTTTTTAGAGTCTACAAAAGTCATATCATCAGAGAACACCTCTTTAAGGTAGTCTATATTTTCTTCACTTACGTTCTTAAAAAGAGTTTTAATAATTTCAGAGCGTTCATCTTCAATGGCTACATAACCATGTGGGGTTTGGCAGGAATAGATAACCACTAAAAGGAGTAAGAGTATTTTTTTCATGTTTAATTGTTTAGAGGTACTAATATAGAAAAGAAATCAATCAATTGAAAAATTTTATTTAATTCAGACTTAAAACTAGTTACTCAAATTTTCAGGAGATAAATATTCTATCATATTATTTATACCCTATTTCTTCAGATAATACTATTTTACTTTTGGTAAAATTACCTGTTCCAAAAGCAATTTCCTTTCCTTCGGAATTGTATAAAGTAGCCTCGGCTACAAACAACTCTTTCGATGTATACTTAATTTTACCAATAGCTTTTATAAAACCACTATTTACAGGTCTAATTAAATTTAAATTAAAAGATGTCGTGAGCACAAACACATCTTCTACCAAGGAATTGACAGCAAAAAAGCATGCATCGTCCAGTAATTTAAAATATACAGAACCATGAATTGCTCCCAAAGCGTGAAAATATTTTTCAGAAATATTTAAACCGATTTCAGCTTCTCCCTCCTTAATTTTACAGGTAGTGGAATCAAATACCATAGTATTTACATTGGCTTGTAAATACATTTGTTCTAATTTTTGGAAATGTGTTGTATTCATAAAAAAAAGAAATTAAATGTTACTTTTTTTTAAATTTAAATTTCCCACCCCCTTGAAACAATATCATTGTTTTTTCTGTTGGATTAAATTCAAATTTTGCACCTACTTGGTCTAGACTAAATTTATCTTTTTCTGTAGCTTCCACAGGGAAAGCTTGCTGCCCTGTTGCTTGAATAATTAGGGTATTTTTATTTTTTGTCACAGCTATCTTTAGAGGTATTTGCTTGGATGCATATACACCTAAATATTTGTCTAAATCTTCTGAAGTTAAGTTATAATTTGTTAATACTGGAATTTCGTAGGGTTTATCAAAAACAGCACTTAATACCGCAATAGAAATATCATTATTGTTCATATTTGAGCCGTTAGAAGTTAGCGCATACGATACAGTACCTTCAGGAAAGTGAGCATACACAGATTTAAAACCATCTATTCCACCTGTATGACCATATCCGATAGCATTATAAAAAGGAATTTGAAATAATCCACTTCCATATCCATCTTGAATGGTTTTCATTATGTTAAGACTCACAAGACTTAAAAGTTGCTCACTAAATAAAGCATCAGCAAACTTTGTTAAATCAGTTGGAGTGGCAGTAATAGCTCCAGCACCTAGTGGAATCGAAGAGTCTGTTTCGGATTCTTCTTTCCAAGAGCCTAAATAATTATAGGATTTAGCCTCATTATTACTGGTGTTAATTTTACTAAAAACATAGGTGCTTGTTAAACCGACTGGTTTAGCAATATATTTCTCTACCAGGTTGGCATATGAATCACGAAAGGTTTTTTCAAGAATAAAGGTTAATAACACAAAATTAGAATTGCTGTACATTGCCCTAGAATTTGGCTTAAAGTCACTTCCTCCTTTTTTTATAATCTCAATCATTTCCTTTTCTGTTTTTGACTGAGTACTCCATTGAAGGTAATCTGCATTATTTGTGAAGTTGTGTATGCCACTCCTGTGGGTTAACAGATGTTTTATGGTTATCTTATTTGACTTTGTAATTGTAGGAAACCATTTATTTATGGTTTGATTTAAAGTTAGTTTTTTCTTTTCTATTGCTTTTAAAATTAAAACTGCGGTAAACGATTTAGTAATAGAACCGATTCTATATTTAGTTTTTTCTGTTGCTTTAATCTTATTCTCAGGGTCTGCATAGCCTATAGATTTTGTGTAAAAAATTTTTCCATTTTTTGAAACAGCAACACTTCCCATGAACGTATTATTTTTTTCAAGTTCGTCGAAATAATTATCCAACTTCTTCTTGTCAAAGTTCTGAGAAAATCCAAGAGTACTAATTGATAAAAACAGCAGTGAAGCTAATAGTAATTTATTCATTAATTGTTCATATTTTTAGTGTCAAACGCTATTCTAACGTGTCCTAAATTAATTCAACGTTTAATTAATATTCTGTAAAACCGTTAAGTAAATTCAACATGTCATTCTCATATTCGTCAAAAAGGTTTTGCGAAGTGTAAGTCAAAAACTGAAAAGCTCCCTCAGCGCTAGAATAATAGTAACCAAAATAGATAAATTTGACTCCCTGAATTGTGCCACTCATTTTCATCATAACCACTTCTAGACCATTTACAGTTCTATATTCTTTTTGAACTATTTTAACATCTGGTGCAGCCTCAAGAGCGTTTTCATAAGCAATATTAGTTAACGATTCTACATCAATTTCTGTTTTTTCAGCAATTAACATCCCATAAACATCAAGTTCTTTATGGTCAAATTTAAACTCAGAAGGGCTATCTGTTTTTGCTTTTGAAAAACTCCAATCTTTAGGATTAATCCAAACTCCAACATTTGTTTTTGAACTTTTAACTAAAAAAGAAGAATTTTCATCTTTAGTAAATAATTTATTATTTTTTAAGATTTTAACAGCCTCATTAAGGCTTTCATTTGAGTATTTCCAAGTATTATTTTTATAGAGCAAAACTTCGTCACCGTTTTCAGTTACCGCATTTATTTGGGCATTGGCATACAAGGTTAAAAATAGAGTTCCAAGAGTAATTAATTTTTTCATCATTGTATTGTTTAGAGGTTATATGCTATTTAACGCCTTCAATATACAAATAAAAAAAGAGGGACCTAGATTCCTTTGATAATTTAGGAGGGTAAAACTAAAACACTTAATTGGGGTTAACTATTTAATTTTTTATTTAATGTTGAAGGGTCATAATCATTTTTTGTGACGATGGAATGTAATTCACTTTTTGAATCTTTTGATCTAATGATAGGAAAAAGTAATTGAATATGCCAAGCTTCTTTAACTTGATTCCAAGCCCCAAACTTTTTTGGATATTTTCGAGTAATTTTTGCTGTTCCAAAAACAATATCCCAAAGAAATAGAAGATTTCCAAAATTTCCATTTGGATTTGAAATTTCGTCTTCATCTGTTAATCCATGATGCGCAAAATGTGTGCTTGGTGTTGAAATAGTTCTTTCAATAATCCAAGCAAGAGGGTGTAAAATTTTATAACGATACAAATATTGATCCCATTTTGTTTCACTGTGTGCTAATAAAATGACAACCATTTTTACAGGTAAATAAATTAAATAAACATACCCCATTCCTAAATAAATTAAGAGCGCCGAAAACCAAATACCTGGCATTAAAGCATAGTATAGTATAGCATTCCTATAGGTTACCAAAACTCCCATTTCTTCAACAACATGGTGTGGCCTGTGTAATTTCCACATTACTTTACTAACATGTGATAATCTGTGCCACCAATACTGTAACATGTCATCTAAAATCAAAAAAGCGATAACATGCCACCAGATAGAAATTTCTGAGAGGGAATTTTCATAAAAAGGGATATAATTCCCTGCAAACCAAAACACCAGTAAAAAAATAGTGGGTTGAATTAAGGTTGGTAATATTACCAGACTCAATACTTCAATTGTAAAGTCGTTTTTTGATCTACGATCGTTAAGATATAAGCCTCCAATAGCCTCAATAATCCCTAAAAATAATAACACAATAACAGGGATAAGTTTGCTTAAATTTTCACTAATCATAATTATTGTTCTAGTTTTATTATAGTTATCTTTTGTTGGCTTCCCTAACGTTCATTTTAATCATCAAACTAGTAACCAGCTGCTTGACCGTCTTTTCTGCTCTCACTTGCACCATAAAAGACTTTATTTTGTTCGTCCCACATTATCGCTTGATACCCGCCATATCCTCCTATATTGAATTGTATTTTATGTCCTTTTTTAGCTAATTCTCGGATTACTTCGTAATCAATACCTGTTTCTAAATTTAGGATTCCACCATTAGTCATAACTTCATCTGTAGGTTGTGAAGATCCAACATGACGTATACGAGGGGCGTCACCTGCTTCTTGTAAATTCATATTAAAATCAATCAAATTGATTACAATTTGTGCATGTCCTTGGGGTTGCATTGCCCCTCCCATAAGTCCAAAACTTACCCAGGGTTTTCCGTCTTTAGTAATGAATGCAGGAATTATGGTATGGAAAGGACGTTTTGAAGGCTCTAATGCATTGTTGTGATTCTTGTCCAAAGAAAACATTTCGCCTCGATCCTGTAATACAAAACCAAGACCGGGTGGTGTCATACCAGATCCCATTCCTCTGTAATTACTTTGAATAAGTGATATCATATTGCCGTCACCATCAGCAACCGTGAGATATACCGTATCTCCATCACGAAGTTTACTCTCGGCAATTCGTCTGGCAGCCCTACTTGGGTTGATTAGTTTTCGACGCTCATTCGCATATGCCTTAGAGATAAGTTGTTTGACGGGTACTTCAGCAAAATTCATATCTGCGTAATATTTTGCTCTATCTTCAAATGCTAATTTTTTGGCTTCAGTGAAAGTATGAATGTATCTTTCAGAACCGAATCCCATTTTGGAAATATCATAGCCTTCTAATAAATTCAATATCTGTAATGCAGCAATACCTTGTCCATTTGGAGGAATCTCCCAGACATCATATCCACGATAATTTGTGGATACTGGTTGTACCCATTCAGATGTGTGATTGGCCATGTCTTCATAAGTAATAAAACCTCCTTGCTCTTTCATATACTTTGCAATAGTGAGGGCGATATCACCTTTGTAAAATGCATCACGTCCATTTTTAGCTAATTTTCTAAATGTATTTGCAAGAGCAGGATTTTTAAATATTTCTCCTTTTTTTGGTGCTTTCCCTTTTGGTGCAAAAATCTCTGCAAATCCATCGTATTTAGACAGAAAAGGAACACTTATGTCCAAATAGTAGGCTATTAATTCTGACACAGGAAAACCATTTTCAGCATAGTCAATAGCGGGTTGTAATATTTCTGCCATTGGTAGTTTACCATATTTACTATGCAATTCAAACCACCCATCTACACAACCAGGCACCGAAACAGGCAAAGGACCATGCGACGGAATTTTAGTAATATTGTTCTTCTTAAAGTAATCTAATGACAAAGAACTTGGAGACCTTCCACTTGCGTTTAATGCAGTTAATTCCTTTTTATTGGCATCCCAAACGATGGCAAATAGATCTCCTCCCATTCCATTTCCAGTAGGCTCTACTAAGCCTAATAGTGCATTAGCTGCAATGGCTGCATCTACAGCACTACCTCCTTTTTTTAGAATGTCTAAAGCTACTTGAGTAGCGAGTGGTTGAGAAGTTGCTGCCATGCCGTGCTGTGCAATCACTTCAGATCTTGTGGAATATGTTTTTCCAGAAATACGATCTTGCCCCTGCGTGGTTAAACTTACAGTAAAGATTAAGATAAGTAGAAGAAGTTTATTTGTCATAATAATAAATTTAGATGTTGGTTATACTTCTTGAGAACTAAAAATTCTCAATTAGCTCTATTCCCTGAAATGTATTTAATATACTGTATTGTAGATTTCAATTTTTATGAAGGGAATCGTCTTATTTATGTTTTTATTGCTTGGTTTAATCATTTACCTTTCCAGGGACATACTAACCCAAAACCTTTGAGAGTTTTCAGAATTTTGCGAGAACAAGCAACTACTTATAGCCGCTGATATAGGGTTGTACTTTTTATTTAGATTTATGTACTTCAAGTTCGATTTCAACCATAAATTCAGGCAATGCCAATCCTTTTACTTCAAGCCAGGAACCCGTTGGAAATCCATTTTTATATATTTCTGCTCGGTAGGCCGATTTTTCTAACATTTGTGCCATATCAGTTGTAAAAATATCTTCTTTTACTACATCGTCAAACGTGCAACCAAAGTGTTTTAATATTTTTTCCAAATCAGCATAACAGTTTTTCATCTGCTGTTCTATATCGCCAATTGCAGTTGGATTTCCTTCATCGTCCATACTTACAGCTCCAGAAACTTTAATGCTATTTCCAATTTTTACAGCGTGGGAGTATCCGTAAGCTTTTTCCACTTCTGGTCTTAACAGAAAATATTCCGGTTTCTCAGGTTCAATTATTATAGTTTTTTGCTTCTTCTCACAACTTTGTATTATAAAAGCTAGTGTAAATAGCCCTAGCATTAAATACATTTTGGTGGTTAGTTTTTTCATAATTATGATTTTATAGCACTAAATTTAGTAAATACAAAGTTAACTAGAAAATCTTCGAGGATTTTCGTAAGTAGAGTAGCACTAGCAATTAATTATATACGTTGTTAGCCTTTCGTTGTATCATATGAATTTATTAAGTAATTGAATAACTTGCTCTTGGCTTTTAATTTGGTACTTCGCTTTAGTTTTAGTGAAGCCTACTTTAATTGTATAAGCTGAATCGGGAGCCACTTCAAACATATATTCATCTGTCCAATCATCTCCAATTATGGTGATAAAATCGTAATCTTCATTCATTAAGACACGACTCATTGCTCTTCCTTTGTTAACATTACTGCTTTTTATTTCTATGACCTTATTGCCTTTAAGTACAGAAAGATCGTTATTGGTGACCATACTAGTTAAAACAGTATTTAACTCTATAGTACGTGTTCTTGAAAGTTCAGGATCTGCTTTTCTATAATGCCAAGCCAATGAATAGTTTTTTGTTTCAATAAAGGTTCCGGGTGTTCTGTCTACGAAGGTTTCTAAAATAGGACGAATATTATGCATCCAATCTGTTTTTAAACGCTCAAGGATGACCCATTTATTATTCTGATATAACCAAACACCGTGATCAGTCACTAGATCATATTTTTTATGTCCAAACCAATTTTTAAAGGTCTCTTTATCCCTTCCACTTATTAGCACTACTGTTGTGTTTTTCTGTTTTTGAAGATTGTCTAAAAGTGTGTAAAGTTTTTCATCAGGTTTTGCATCCTGCGGATTATCTTTAAAACCAACCAAAGTGCCATCATAATCTAAAAGCAAAAGTCTTTTCTTATTTTGATGGTAATCTATGATCAAATTTGATTCATATTCACCGATCATTTTTTTTGCATTATGTGTACTTATTATTTGTTTGGTATTTTCTAAAGAGTTCAAAAATTCTTTTGCCCATTTCTCAACGTTGTAGCGTTTCAAGCGTTTTTGCAAAAACGTCATACGTTTTTGTTGTTCTTTTAATGGCATGGTTAGTGCATGATTTAAATTTTCGGCAAAATCCTCAAAACTATTTGGGTTGATTAGTAAAGCTTCATTCATTTCTAAAGAAGCGCCAGCCATTTCACTTAAGATTAACACACCATCATTGTTAGTTCTGGTCGCCACATATTCTTTAGCAACTAAATTCATTCCGTCTCTTATAGGTGTAATAAGTGCGACATCTGATGAGATATAAAGATCTATTAATTTTTCAAAAGGCATAGATCTATAAAAATACCAGATAGGTGTCCAACTAACTGTAGCAAATTTCCCGTTAATTCGACCTACAAGTTCATCAGTTTCTCGCTTCAGTTTTTGATACTGTCGAACATTTGAGCGAGATGGAACGGCAAGCATAATTAATCGTACTTTCTCTTTGTATTTTGGATATTTATCTAAAAAATATTCAAAGGCTTTTATCCGATTCGGAATTCCTTTGGTGTAATCCATTCTATCAATAGATAGGATTAATTTTTTGCCATTTAATGTATGCTCTTCAAGGCGATTACGAAGCTCTGATTTTTCTTTGTTTTTATGGTTTTGTTCTAAAGCTATACTGTGAAATTTATCATAATCTATTCCCATAGGGAAGGAATCTACTTTTACGATTTTATCTCGATAACTTATTTCATTAAAATGGACTTCTAATCTTAAAATTCGTTTAACTGAACTTAAAAAATGTCGTTCATAATCATAGGTATGAAAACCTAGTAAGTCTGCACCAAGCATTCCAATTAGGATTTCTTTTCGCCATGGGAACGTTCGAAAAATCTCATAAGACGGAAAAGGAATGTGCAAAAAGAATCCAATGGTAGCATTAGGCTTTTTATCTTTTATGAGTTGCGGTAAGAGTAATAACTGGTAATCATGTACCCAAATAGTATCACCATCTTCATAGTTGTCGATAACAACATCAGCAAATTTCTCATTAACACGCTTGTAAGCTTCCCATTCTTTATCCTCAAACTTGGTGTATTCCATGAAATAATGAAACAATGGCCACAAAGCTCTATTACTGAAACCTTCGTAATAGTCTTTAATATCTTGGGTCGTTAAAGGAACAGAAACACATTTTTCTTTTTGAATCTCTTTAGTGATTTTTTTAGAAAGTTCTGTATTCAGTTTTTCTTCAGGAATACCAGACCAACCAATCCAAATTCCATTTCCTTCAGCGTGAACAGATTTCATGCCAGTTGCCAAACCTCCTACACTTGGCGTTATTTTAAGTGCCGCATTTAGTATAGATACTTGAAGCGGTAATCGGTTGGAAATAACTATTGTTTTATTCAAGGTTAAAATTTGTATTTGCGAATTTCATTTCGTTAATTTAAAGAAATTAAAATTGTTAACATCTTAAAAAGAAAATAGTTTTATGAAAAATTTGGATTACGGTATTATTGGGAATTGTAAAAGTGCAGCACTGGTTTCTAAAACTGGGTCTATAGATTGGTGTTGCTTGCCTCAATTTAACTCTGCTTCAGTTTTTGGAAAAATTTTAGATAAAGAGATTGGAGGTTCATTTGCTTTTAATGCTGATGAAAGTTACACGATTAATCAATATTATATAGAAAACACAGCTATTTTGGTGACCAGCTTTAGTAATGGGTTAGATGCCTTTGAGATACATGATTTTATGCCAAGGTATCATAAGGAAAATGGAACATATTATTCGCCTCCAGAATTTATTAGGTATATCAAACATATTTCAGGAAAGCCAACCATAAAGGCAATATATGATCCTAAGTTAGAATATGCTAAAGGAGATACAAACACCTTTGTTAAAAATGATTTTGTGGTGAGTTTGACCACTAGCAAAGAGTTCGACACCTTATTTCTGTATACTGATCTTAATAAAGAGGCTGTGGTGAAACAGCAATCCATAACAATTACTTCAGATCACTTTTTTTTAGTAGGATATAATGAAAAGTTAGTAACTCCAAACTTAAAAACGACATTTTTAGAATATGAGCGTACAAAAGTATATTGGTTAAATTGGATGGAACGCACACCAAATTATAAGCGATTTAATGTACAGATTGCAAGAAGTGCGATGACATTAAAGTTGTTGAGTTATGATAAAACAGGTGCTGTTTTAGCAGCAGCCACAACATCTTTACCAGAAAGTATTGGAGAAGTTCGTAATTGGGATTATCGATTTTGTTGGGTACGTGATGCATCTATGGTAATTAAAGTGATGTCAAATTTGGGGCATCAAAATATTGGTAAACGTTATTTGCAATTTATTATTGATCAAATTCCTGATAAGGATGAAAAACTTCAGATCATGTATGGGATTGATGGTGAAAAAAAATTAACAGAAGAGTTTTTAGACCATTTATCTGGATATGAAGATTCAAACCCTGTACGAATTGGAAATGCTGCTTATAAGCAGAAACAAAATGATATTTACGGCATTTTGATGGATACGATTCATCAACTATTATTAAACTTTGGCAATGATATAGAAAATGGAGAAGAGCTTTGGAATATTACTAAAGGAATTGTTTGGGTTGTAAATAAACATTGGCAAGAACCAGATAAAGGGATATGGGAGTTTCGAGATGAAGATCAACATTTTACCTTTTCAAAAGTCTTGTGTTGGACAGCAGTTGATAAAGCAATAAAAGTAGCCAAAATATTAGGAAAAATAACCAAGTTAGCACGTTGGCAACTGTTGGAAAAGTCTATCAGAGAAGATATTATGAAACATTCATGGAGTGATACTGCACAGGCATTTACTCAAGCTTATGGATCGGATGATCTTGATGCCTCGGTGTTATTGATGGCGTCATATGGCTTTATTGAAGCCAAACATCCTAAATATGTAAGTACGGTAAAAGCAATTGAACGAGAGCTTTCTAATGACGGATTGTTATACAGATATAAGAATCAAGATGATTTTGGATTGCCGTCGTCATCCTTTACTATTTGTACATTCTGGTTTATCAATAGCCTATACTTAATAGGTGAGGAGGAAAAAGCGATTAAGCAATTTGAAAGACTCTTATCTTACAGTAACCATTTAGGGCTTTTTAGTGAAGATTTAGATTTTGAATCAAAACGACTTCTTGGGAATTTTCCACAAGCCTATTCACATTTAGCACTAATTGAAACAGCTATTAATTTATCTGAAATCACTGAAAAAAAAGTTAAACATATTTCACCTTAAATTTCTATCTCTTATTAGTTTAAAATTTTCTGTTACCCTTTGAAACCGAACTAATGAAGGCTAACGGTTTGGCTAAACTGCGTTTAAATGTAGTTTAGGTTTTGCAATTTTTGTTTAAATATAGCAATTAATTATATACGTTGATGTGGCCAGTTTTTATTTCATCATTATTGCTTTATAAATTAATTTACTTGATTTTTTATTTTGTGTAAGTATTGTGTAATAGCTATTAACGTTTAATTTAAAGGCGATTAATAAATTTGAATTAACATCTTTCAATTCAATATTTAAGTGATAATTCTGTTTTCTTTTTTCTAACAAATTATTATCCCAATCTTTAGAATAAGATATAGAAATTTGACAAATTGATTCATATTCCTCTTCATTATATTTTTTTGAAGGAATATTGTCTAAATCAGATTTAAAAGGGTTTTTAGCATTTAAGTCATAATTGAAATTTATCTTAAACTCTTTTTTGATTTTTCTCTTAAAAACACTTCGTATTCTTTTTTTTAGATCTAGAAAATAATTAATCGAATGAGTATGTCCTTTGAAAATAAATAGAATTGAATTTGGGTTTTTATATTCTTCTATTTTTTGATTTTTGATTATTTTAACTCCTGGTTTAAATTTTTTACTTTTTTGAGAAAAAGTATTTAAACTAAGTAGTAAAATTATCAGTAATAAAATTCTTTTCATTTTAGTTTTTTAATTGCCCTCAACGGTTTTTGTATAAAGACCGTTTTAATGGTTTTTATACGTTGTTGGTAATCGTTTTTTAGACTTTTGCTATTTCAACTTTCGCTTCTTGTATTGCGCCACCACGACCCATGTCTGTTAAGAGATCATCAGTGAGTGCATTAGCTGAAGATCCACCTTTTAACATAGAAGGCCAATATCCTTGAGGCATGCATACTATTCCTCGTTGTACTTTGTTACTAATTCGTGCAGTTATAAAAACTCTACCCCTCTGATTATATACTTTCAATTCATCACCATCCGCTATGTTTCTGTAGGATGCATCATGAGGGTTCACCTCCAAATAGGGCATCCCTTCTTTTTTTAAAATATGGTCAATATTTGCATGACTACTATTCAGTAGATATTTAGGTGTTTTAATTGTTAATAAATGCAATGGGTATTTCTCTTTGTCTGTTTTATTATACTCCCTGGGAATATAATTTGGAAGACTTGGTTCAATATCCTCATCGTAGAAATGACATTTTCCTGTCTTGGTCTTGAAATTACCTTTAGCATGAGGCATCCATTGATCAGGAAGGTTTAATCTTTGTCCTCCTGTTTTTCTAAGCGATTCAAAAGTGATTCCCTTCAAATATTCGTGATCACTTTGCAATGTTTTCTGAACAATATCAATGTCTGATTCGTATAAGTACGATTCTGAGAATCCCATTTCCCGAGCAAGTAATCTGAAAAGTTCAGAGTTGGGTTTTGAATCACCTAATGGTTCAATGGCTGGCTCGTTGATGTTTATATATGTCGAGCCCCATGAATCAAGAATATCCCAATTTTCAAGAACACTTGTTGCAGGAAAAATATAATCAGCGTATCGTGCTGTATCAGTAATAAAGTGCTCTGATACAATGGTCAATAAGTCTTCCCTTTCCAGTCCCTTAAGAACCAGATTTTGATTGGGAGTGGTAACTGCCGGGTTCGAATTAAATACAAATAATGCATCTGTACGAGGATTTAGGTCCTTACTATTTAAAGCTTTTCCCAACTCTATCATATTGATAGATCGGGTTTCCTTGCTTGCCAACTCCTTAGGTAAGTTTATGCCTTCCCAATTCAGTGATGTTCCGAACAACTCATAGGTCATGTGCATCAATCCACCTCCAAAATGCCTCCAGGCACCCGTTAAGGCCGGCAAGATGGCTACAGCCCTAAAGGCACTTGCTCCATTTACCTGATGCTCCATGCCAATAAGAACTCGAATTAGGGAAGGTGAGCTTTGTGCATATGTTTTGGCTAATGAAATGATCGTCTCTTTTTCCAGCCCTGTAATTCGGGCAACTGAAGCTGGGTCATATTTTTGCACGTGTTCTTTTAATTCTTCGATCCCAATAGTGTATAGGTCAATGTATTCCTGATCATGCAGATTTTCTTTGAGTATGACATGCATCAGCCCTAAAGCAAGAGCCGCATCAGAACCAGGATAGGGTTGAATGTGCCAGTCGGCTTTTTCAGAAGTAAGAGATTTGAAAGGATCGACTACAACAATGGTAGCCCCATTCTCTTTAGCCTTTTGAATAAATGGCCAGAGGTGTTGATTGGAAAGTACCGGGTTAGTTCCCCATAAAATTATGAATCTGCTGTGCACGCAATCTTCAGGGAGTACCCCCGTAGTTTGCCCGTTTGTTGCCAATACTCCGGCTACTGCTGTATCGCCACAAATTGTTCTTTCCAGTTGGCTCGCTCCAATATGTGCAAAGAACCGCCTTGGAAAATAACTCTGAACCATGCCTTGATTACCGCCAAAACTATACGGGAGAATTGCTTCACCTCCTTTGTTATCAATAATTGACTGGAGTTTAGAAGCCACCTCGCTTATTGCTTGATCCCAACTAATTTTTTCAAATTCTCCTTTCCCTTTAAGCCCTGTTCTTTTTAAAGGTGTAAGAATTCGATCAGGGTGGTAGGTTACATCGTTAGGGAAATCTACCATTTTATTACACAATTTTCCCGCTGTGTAAGTATTTTGGCTTGCTTCAAAGGAAACTACCTTATTTTTAGCGGTTGTTACTTTCCAACTGCACCTGTCAGGACAATCGTGATAGCATGCACCGTGTGTAGTCTTGGTAGTTGTATTTTCGCTGCAGGATGAGACCAAAAAAGGTAAAGAAGTTAGACTAATACTTACTGTGGATTTGCCTGTAATTTCTAAAAATTCCCTTCGATTAATACCTTTATTTTTCTTTGATTTCATATCTATTGTTAAATGATTACCAACGTGTTTGTATATGGTTTGTTGTGTTTTTTAAGTAACTAATTTAGCAAATAAAAACCAGATAGAATATTCCGCAGGAATCTTCGTAAGTAAGTTATATCCGAACAATTTTTTATTCACATTGTTGTGCTTTCGTTATTTATTTTCAGATTTTAATATTTTAATAAGTCCTTGATTTTCCATCTTGAGTTCATTTAAAAGTCTATGGAAAGATTCTGTTTTAAGTCGTCTCTCATAAAGTAGTTGCTGAAATTTCACGTCTTCTAATCTTGCATCAAGAATTTCAGGTTGAAGCATCGTTGGAATCTTAAGAGCACCATCTCTTAAATATAGTGAATTAAGGTTGTGCATTCCTGATTCTCTCAAATAAGGTCTAATTTCATTATGTACTATCTTCTCATATTCCAGAAAAATATCTAAAACTTGATCTTCTTCAATAAAATAGTTCTGAAGTACCTTACGTATAGATTCATTATCTAAATTACTTACAGCTGCAGTATGATTGCGTTGAGATTTTGGACGAAAATCTGAAGAATAACGAACCAGTCCTATATTATCATAATTTATACTTTTTCTAGAATCTATTGACTTAGCTATTAAAGAATCTATAATACCTAATTGCTCTTTTAATTAGAATAAAGCTCGGTTCATATGCTCAGTGTCTGAGCTTAAATCATCAACGATGTTCTTAATCAAAATAGTCTCTTTTTCGCTTTTCTTTCTGCCCTCATTCCAATTGTTAATCTGTAGTGCAATTAATATTCCAATAACAACAAGTATAATTTCGCCGATAGCATATTTAAAATACTTTCCAGTTTTATTTACCATAAGCAAGTTTTGGCAAATTTTTCTAAAGAATTTTATCATTGGTTAGTAGTTGGTTTTTAATGAAGGCTAACGTTGAGTAAATAAGGCGTGCAACTTTAAGAGTATGATCGTCATGTACATTGTTGTAAGCCGGCTTTAATTCAATTATTATTTGCAAGTTTTTCAGGGTAATTAATCAAGTTTAAGCATTTTGGCTATTCTATCGTAATATTCTTGAGTTACTACTTCAGTCCAAGTTGTTGGTTGTCCGCCACCATATAAAGCCAAATACGTTACATCACTAACTTTGGTTGATGAATGCCAGTGTTCGGTATTCTTTTCACATTTAATCACGTCTCCTGTTTTTAGAATTACAGGTTCTTTTCCTCTTTCTTGATAATATGCCTCTCCATCCACTATTATTAAAACTTGTGCAGAACTATGTGTATGCCAATCCAAAGTTGAGTTGGCTTTAAAAGTCGCTTTTGTAATATTATATCCCAATTCAGCATCATTGTGGATAATAGCGTTCAACCAAGCTTCTCCAATATAATGAGTATTAGGTGCTTTTCTTCCCTCTGTCTGATATGAGGAAACATTATATTCTGAATCTTGGGAAAACCCCGATAATGATGCTAAAATAAACAGAAGGATAATTGAATTTTTCATTTTATATTCTTTTTTTAAAAATCTTGTTTGGTATTCATTGTTGGCGTACGGTTTTGGCTAAAATACGTTTTAATGCAGTTTAGGTTTTGTTGGCGGTAGTTACAATTTATTATTTCCTGCCATAAATTACTAAGCCTTTGGTATCCATTGATGTAGTATCTGGATAGCGTTGGTCAACGCTATTAATTACATCCAGCCTTATTTTTTCAATTGTTTTTTCATCAGCATTGCTCATGGCATTAACAAAGGGTGCAGCGACATCAGTAATGAAAGCCCAGTACTCTTCAGCATTATTACAGTTTATTTTTCCGCTTACTTCAATTTCACGAACATCGTTAAGGCCTGCTTGTTCAAACATGTCCGCAATTAGTCCTGGTTTTGCACACCTGAACATCCCAGGTGCTCCTTCAGGAGGTGGAGACATTTCAATTCGTTTCTTTATATTTTCCATCATTACTGTTACCCAAAAATTGTTTACAGGCGCTCCCCAGACAGAAGTTGCAATTCTTCCTCCAGGTTTTAATACACGAGTCATTTCGCTAGTAGCTAAAGACATGTCAGGAAAGAACATGTAACCAAACCTACATGTAACAATATCAAAAGTGTTGTCGTCAAAAGGAAGCTGGCAAACATCAGCACTTGCAGTCTCAATGTTGTCATAGCCTTTTGCAGCTATTTTTTCTTTAGCAACTTTAAGCATCCCTTCCGACAAATCCGTGATAATTACTTTACCGTTTTTCACCATTGGTGCTATACTCAAACCTGGCTCTCCTGTTCCAGCTGCTACATCTAAAACAACATCATTGGCCGTTGGTTCAATAAGCTTAATCATTTCTTCACCATATGGACCAAGAAACCCCATAGTTAAGTCATCCCATTTACCCCATCCGGGTGAGAATTTGTTCCATGAGTCTTTCTGTGAATTCGAAATTTGTTCTAACTTATTTTCCATTTTAATTTTTTATTAATTCATATTTTACTGCCAACGCCACAATATTTAATGTGCCGTATGTTTATTCAATGCTTAAAAGTAATAATTTTTGCCAAACCCGCAGTTTACTACTAAACAAATAAAGCGCACCCAAACAAACTCACCAAAGCAAGGATGCAACTTGCAGAAAATTGCAAGAAAGCACAAGCAAAAATTATGGTCGGAATCACAAAAGCTGATTAGAATAAAAAAAGCTAAAGGCAGGGCATGTTATATATTGAATGTTAGCAACTGGCTATTTTCAGTTAAAATGCATTTTCATTCCTTCGTGTGATTGGTTAAATCCCAATTCCTCATAAAACTTAATCGCTTTCGGTCGTTTTTTATCTGTCGTTAATTGAAGCAAATGTGCTTTGCGTTCTTTGGCTCTATTAATTGCCCATTCAAACATGATTTTTCCAATTCCGAGTCCTCTTTTATCCTTTCTAATTCTTACCGCTTCAATTTGTGCTCTAATTCCACCGCGATAGGTCAAGTATTGTATAAATGATAGTTGAAGAGTACCAATTATTTCCAAATCCTCATTTTCAACAACAATTAATTCTTGATTTTCATCAGAGTTTATTTTCTCAAAAGCCTTTAGGTATTCAGAAGGCAATGGGATTTGAAAATTTTCCCTTCTCACTCCAAGTTCATCATCAGCAATCATTTCAACAATTACTGAAACATCATTTTCTGTTGCTCTTCTAAAGTTCATTTTACAGTTCAGGTTTTCGCTTGTTGCTAACGGTCTCGGCTATGAGTAGTTGCGTGGTTTAGCGGTTAACTTTGCAATTACACACCAAGCTGAAAATCCGCGAGGATTTTCAGAAGTAGGCGAGAACAAGCAATTACTTATAGCCAATGTTGGCATTAGTTACTATTTTAATTTTGACTTAAAAATGTTAAAGCTCTTAACAAAACTGAATCTTTATTTTCTTCAATATCAAGTATTGTGTTTTTCGCCAAAATATCAACAGGCGTACCTTTCCCCTCGTAGTTTGCTTTGTCAACTGAAAGGTATCTTTGGTTACTTAAAGTAACCTTCCACCCATTCGGCAATTTTTTCTCATATAAATCAGAGTAAGACCCATTTGATGATTCTCCTATGATTGTTACATTTGAAATCTCAGACATCATTAATGCCAATACATCTGCAGCACTTACAGTTCGGTCATTGGTTAATAAAACTACTTTATTAAGAAAAGCTTCTTTTCCAATGGGGTTTAACATTATCATATCTAATTTACCAAACACTTCATTTTCCCTAGTTTGTTTATAATAACCAACCATAGGTTTATTTATAAATCTCCCAGCTATCTTTTTTGAAAATTCATCATCTCCACCAATATTAAACCTAATGTCAATTATAACCGCATCTAAGTGTTCGAAACTTTCGAATATCTTGTCAAGTTGATTATTTAATGAGATGCCATTCATAACCGCTAGCGTACTAAAACTTCTATAAAATCTTAAATAGCCTATTTTCTTATTACGTGTATATTCAAATAGTTTTTCTCCTCTAAATTTAGGACCTATTTCGGTAATAGGTTCAAATCCATTATTTTTTAGTGTATTGTTTATACTTTTTTTAAATAACTCCTTTCGCTTCTTTTTTGGGATAGTTTTTAATTCAGTCATAATTCTAGATTCCCTAGATGCAGAAAAAGAACTATTTATTTCTTTGGCTTTTAAAGTAACATGTCCATCATTTAAAGGCTTAAGCATTTCGGTCATTATTTCAAACAATTCTTTATCAGATGTATTCGATGAAACTCTTTTTTGAGCATCCTGACAGATTGATTTCCAATTAATATTTTTCTCCTCAAATGAAGCATAATTCATTTTAAACAATTCGCATAAAGCATCAATATTCTCTAAAGGCTCATTCGTTACTGAAGTATTTCCTTTTTCTTGAGCCATACAAGAAAAAGAGAATATATTCATTAATATTAGTAGATATAGGATATGTTTCATTTTAATATTAAATATTTGGTATTGAATCACTTAATTAATGCCAACGTTCTAGCTATGAGTAGTTGCGCCCCGCAGGGCGCTATTGCTTATAGGTTTTGTTGGCATTAGTTTTTATTCATTTCTGCGTTAAATATTCCCTTTGCATCTTTCTCAAGGTAGTGGTTAACTATTTCCATGTAAGCATCAGTTCCATTATCACTATTGGTGAAAATAACGAGCCCCTTTTTTGAATTTGGCAAGATAAAGGTAATGCAATGTACACCTATGTCATCACCACCATGAACAATGGCATAATCTTGTTTCTCATTTATATTCTCATCTATCCACCAACCGAGTCCAAAATGCTTGTAGCCGCTAACTCTAACTTGTTCTGCAACCATCTCTTCTTGCAGTTCATCTGAGAGGCCTGCACCTTGCAAAACATATACTACAAATTTGGAATAGTCTTCAATGGTAGTCAATAGGTTGTCTGCTCCATGGGCATTGTAGAACTTATCTAGTTCATAAAGTCCACCTTCTGAATTATACCATTGTGCAAACGGTTTGGTATCGATTTCTTCTGACCATATATAAGAGGTAGACGTCATATCAAGGGGGGCAAATATTAATTCCTCGGCTAGTTTCTGAATGCTCTTGTCAAATTTAGACTCTAAGGCTTTTCTTAACAAATCGAATCCTTCTCCAGAATACTGGTATTTATCTCCAGGTGCAAACTCAAATTTAAGAACATCATCTCCACGCCAATTCGGAAGCCCTGTTTGATGACTTAGTATCATTCTTGAAGTAATTTTTTGATATCGAGAATCTTCTTTTAAGTCAGGTTCTGTATAGTAGGTCGAAATCGGCTCGTCCAGATTCCACAAGTCTTTATCAATCAATTTTAAAGCAACCAAGGCAGTTATTGGCTTTGTAAGAGAGGCAACATTCCAAATTGTATTTAAAGGAGCTGTTTGTTCCTGTTCTAGTTTACCAAATACACTTGTCTGAGCTATTTCACCATTTTCTATAAAACCAATAGCGAATGAAGGAATTTTCTTTTGCTGTAACCATTTGTTAGTGATTTGGTCGTCAATGAAAAGACCATTTTCCCTATTTTTTTTGTCTACGTCTTTGTGGTCGTAACTTAAAACAGATTGAAGTTTCCATTCTCCATTTTCAATGACCCAAACATGAGTGAACTCTGCTGTACTCGTCAAATATTTTTGGTTATTCCCTTCTAGGGCATAAAAGCTATGTTGGCCATTTTGGATTGCACCATAAATTGTGTCGTGCTTATTTAATGGATAAATAGAAGAGGAACCTTTATTTAAGGTCCTAATAGCCTTGTAAGTCAGTTTGCAAAGTCCATTTTGCACACTTTCTATAAAAGCTTCCTTCGATTTGGTAATCCCTGACTGGTCGTGGAAAAATCTAAACTCCGAGCTTATTAAACCTTGAAGTATTTCGATATTACAATTGTTGAACCCAATATCAAAAAGCAGGCTGTCATTTTCTTTGATTGTTTTATACAAATCGTCTGATTTGTCAACTTGACTATATGCCGAGAAAGTCAGAAATAGTGCTATTATGGAAATTGTTACTTGTTTCAATAATCTCTTGTTTAATTAATGCCAACGGTCTCGTATATGAAATGTAGCGTATAAATAAACACTAATTTTTCGGATTATACGCGAGCCGAATTTTTATTCTTTATGATTAACTTTCATTTTTTTAAATATACAAAAAGAAAAATTTGGTTGATTTAATAAAGAAGCAAAAAACTTTCGAAAAGCCTTTAATAGCTATGTTTTATATACATTGTTGTGCATAGTGCTTTTCACGTTCAGCTTGGTTTTCCGATGTTTGTTGTTTAGTTAAGATGTGAGCGTTGGCAAGACATACTCTTTTACAGTTTTGGCGAGTTTGGATGATGCGACTGTAAATGTGTATGGCTTAAGGGTTGGCATTTCGGTTATCGATTTTTCAAGTTTGTAGCGAATTTTTCCGCAATGTTACTCAATCCCCATTCATTTTTTGTAATCGGACTGCATTTAAAATTGCTAATAATGCTACTCCTACATCTGCAAAAACTGCTTCCCACATTGTAGCTAAACCACCTGCTCCTAATATTAAGACAATGACTTTAACA
>CBFHOD010000023.1:19226-31550 GCA_965657365.1 Flavobacteriaceae bacterium | reverse complement strand
TGGATATCATTAGCAGACAATACTTCGGCAACCAATCTTGAAAAAGTATCGCTGTTGTGTCTACAATCATATGCTATGGCTACTTTAATTTTTTGATCTCGGTATGTTTTCTTCAGGTAATTACTCAGTCCTTGTGTAGCCTTACCTAGTGTGTACTTATTGATTCTATTGGTTCCAGCTCCCATCATTCCGCGCATACCTCCAGTACCAAATTCAAGATCTTTGTAAAATCGATCTGTTAAATCATCTGAGTTATTTGTAATGAGCTGTTGTATTTCTTGTTGTGTTTCACTATCAAATGTATCTGATAGCCATAATGTTGCTTTTTCTTTAATATTTTCCATTGCTTATAAATCCAATATTTATGGAATTAGTAATTTAATTTTTCTTTGATTGTGTAATAGTTTCCTGCCTCTTTGGTTTTTAAAATGAGTTCTCCAATAAAACCAGCTAAAAAAAGTTGCGTCCCTAATATCATGCTTACCATTGAGATGTAAAACCAGGGGTTGTCTGTAATCAAAATTGCCTTCATCCCCTGAGATATTTTATAAAGTTTAGAAACACCTAAATATCCTGCAGAGAAAAAGCCAAAGATAAACATAAGTGTTCCCCATAGTCCGAAGAAATGCATCGGTCTTTTACCAAATTTTGATAAAAAAGAAATGGTGATGAGATCTAAAAAACCATTGATAAATCTACTCATGCCAAATTTTGTTTCCCCGTATTTTCTTGCTTGGTGTTGCACAATTTTCTCACCTATATTTAAAAATCCTTTATTTTTTGCTAAAACGGGTATATATCGATGCATTTCACCACGTACCTTAACGGTTTTAACAACAATGTTTTTATAAGCCTTTAACCCACAATTAAAATCGTGTAAATCTAAACCTGATGTTTTTCTAGCTGCCCAATTGAATAACTTAGATGGGATATTTTTTGCAATTACATTATCATATCTTTTCTTTTTCCATCCAGAGACTAAATCAAAATTTTCATCAATCACAAGTTTGTATAATCCTGGAATTTCATCAGGGCTATCTTGTAAGTCAGCATCCATAGTAATCACTACGTTTCCAACTGCAATTTGAAAGCCAGCGTGTAATGCCTGTGATTTTCCAAAGTTTTTTTGGAAACGAATACCCTTTACATGGCTTGATTTTTGTGAAATTTCTTCAATAACGTTCCATGATGAATCCGTGCTGCCATCATCTATGAAAATGACCTCATATAAAAACCGATTGGACTGCATCGTAGATGCAATCCAATCGTATAGTTCTTTTAAAGATTCTTCTTCGTTAAATAAAGGTATGACAACAGATATGTCCATGTATAATTATTTATTGTGCAAAGTTAAACTATTCTTTACACTAAAAATAATTTCTAGTATTGGTCTTCTTCTGTTCTTTTCATAATGGCTCCGGCAATGGCAGAAATAATAAAACCAAAGAATGCAGCAGCTACTATACCAATTGCAGAGGTAATCGCTGGACTAGAGAATGTTTCCATCATTGATTTTGCACCCTCTATCTGTTCTGATGTCAAATTAGCTTCTTCCCAAGCCATAACTTGTTTTTCCATCAAAAGGTTCATGAACTCAGGTTCAATAAAGTTTATGAAAATCAAATTATAAACGACTCCTATTACAGCACTTATGATAGAAATTCCAACTCCAATCTTCACACATTGACCCCATGTTATGAGGTTACTGTTAGCAGCTTTGAAATTTCGAATACCTAAAACTATTATTATAATCATGGCTATAAAACCTAATAAACCAATTCTCCAATCTTGATCTAAATGAATACCTATGGCATAGGCAATTAAGTTGATAAAAATAGTTGTTATACCTAAGACAAGTCCATAATTTAACATTGTGCTTTTACTCGAAATTTGATTTTCCATAATCTTTTAAATTTTAGTTGAATTTTTTACAAATATATGGCTTTCATCGTAGTAATCTTTATTCTTGATGAAGTCATAACAATGAATTAGTATTCAAATGCTTACAAAAGTTACATTAAAAAAGGATAAAGTTTCATTTGTTTAAATAAAAATTGGTTGTAAATTTGCGTTAGGCAAGTCCTACACAACTAGCTCCCTCGGAATCTCCCAGGGCGGGAACGCAGCAAGAGTACTTGGTTGTAGCAGTGTGATGTAGGTAGCTTGCCTTTTTTTATGCCTTCATTTTTCAATTACTCTATTTTTTTATTCATAACTCTGTTAATATCTAGCCAATAAAATTTAAGATTTACACCCATACTTTTTAGATATTTGTTTAATATTTAATTTCTATGTCTAAAGTAGTTTTAATCACAGGAGCCTCATCAGGAATTGGAAAAGCTGCAGCTGAGTTTTTATCAGCAAAAGGCTTCAGGGTTTATGGTACTGGAAGAAATCCAAAAAATAATGAAAACAACGGGTATTCTTTACTTCCTTTGGATGTCACAAAACCCGAAACAATCTCTTTAGCTATAAATTTAATTTTAGAAAAAGAAGGTCGTTTAGATGTACTTGTTAATAATGCTGGAATGGGAATAACTGGCCCCATAGAAGATACACCTACCACCGAAATGAGAAAAGTTTTTGAAACTAATTTTTTTGGAGCTATAGACGTGATGAAAGCAGTTCTACCTCAGATGCGTAAACAGCAATCTGGAACCATCATTAACGTCACATCAATTGCTGGATATATGGGTTTACCTTATAGAGGTGTGTATTCTGCAACAAAAGGAGCCCTAGACCTAGTATCTGAATCCATTAGGATGGAAGTGAAAGCGTTTGGAATTCAAATAGCTACGATTGCTCCTGGCGATGTTGCTACCAATATTGCAGCAGGAAGATACCATACACCTGTTTTTGATAACTCTGCCTATAAAGAAAAGTATCAACTGAATTTAGATTTAATGGATTCACATGTAGATAGAGGAATGAATCCAATTAAAATGGCCGAAAAAATATATTATATTATAAACCTAAAGCAACCAAAAGTACACTACAGAGTTGGTGCATTTATGGAAAAATTCTCGATTCTATTGAAGAAAATTTTACCTAGTACACGATACGAAAAACTATTAATGAATCATTATAAATTATAACCTATAACCAAACAAATCATATGAAATTTTTTATAGACACAGCCAATTTAGAACAAATTAAAGAAGCTCAAGCACTAGGCATATTAGACGGGGTTACCACAAACCCTTCTTTGATGGCTAAAGAAGGGATTACAGGCGAAGCAAATATTATTAATCATTATAAAGCAATTTGCGAAGAAGTTGATGGGCATGTTTCTGCTGAAGTAATTTCCACTGATTTTGACGGTATGGTAAAAGAAGGGGAAGCTTTAGCTGCATTAAACCCTCAAATTGTTGTAAAACTACCTATGATCGCTGATGGTGTAAAAGCGTGTAAATATTTTTCAGATAAAGGGATCAAAACCAATGTTACTTTAGTATTTTCTGCTGGACAAGCATTATTAGCAGCCAAAGCAGGAGCCACGTATGTATCTCCTTTTATTGGACGTTTAGATGATATTTCTACCGATGGATTAAATTTAATTTCTGAGATTCGATTAATTTATGATAATTACATGTATGATACTCAAATATTGGCAGCTTCGGTAAGGCATACGATGCATATTATAGATTGTGCTAAAATAGGTGCAGATGTGATGACGGGCCCTTTAAGTGCGATTACGGGTTTATTAAAACACCCTTTAACGGATAGTGGTTTGGCTAAATTTTTAGCTGATTATCAAAAAGGAAACTAAGTTTTTTAATTCAACTTCATTATTAAAATCAGGAAATAAAAAGTAATTCACTTTTTTATTTTCTGATTTTCTGATTTTAACAATTAAATCCTAGATAAAGGCAGTAACTTTGTAAATGAGAAATCGAACAATTTTTTGTATTTAAACATGTATCCGAAGAAAGAATTAGCTCAAACTATCATTGCTGCCTGTCGCATATTTGAAATACAAACTGTTGTGATTTCTCCTGGATCTAGAAATGCACCCTTAACTATTGGTTTTTCTAACCATGAAGATTTTGAAACTTTAAGTATTGTAGATGAGCGTTGTGCTGCTTTTTTTGCCCTTGGGATTGCTCAACAAAAACAAAAGCCTGTAGCATTAGTGTGTACTTCAGGGTCTGCCTTGTTAAATTATTATCCAGCAATAGCAGAAGCATATTACAGTCAGATTCCTTTAGTTGTTATTTCTGCTGATAGACCCTCACATTTAATTGATATAGGTGATGGCCAAACTATCCGTCAAGAAAATGTATTTCATAATCATATCTTATTTAGTGCCAATTTAAAAGAAAATGATTCTAATAATAATAGCATAAAGTTATCAAAAGCTTTTTCATTACTTCATAAAGTAAAAGGTCCTATTCATATTAATGCACCTTTTGATGAGCCACTTTATGAAACAGTAAATAAAATGAAAGATTTTTCATTTAAAATTGAAAAATCAGCTACTGAAAGTACTATTGATTATAACAAATTAGCTCAACTTTGGAATAGTGCAGCTAAAAAAATGATTTTAGTGGGAGTTCATTACCCCAATGCAGCATTAGAAATCTTATTGGATAAAGTTGCAGATGATCCCTCTGTATTAGTACTCACAGAAACTACCTCTAATCTACACAACAAAAGGTTTATTAATTCTGTAGACAATCTAATTTTTAATCTAACAAAGGAAGAATTTACTTCACTTCAACCTGATATTCTGTTAACATTTGGTGGGTTGATCGTTTCAAAAAAAATAAAAAAATTTTTAAGGGAGTATTCGCCCGAAAAACATTGGCATATTAATGAATTAAGAGCTTTTGACACCTATCAGGTTTTAAGTAAACACATTAAAACTGATAGTTTTACTTTTTTTAAAAATTTCCACAAACTTGTAGATTATAAGAATAAGAGTACTTATGAATCTAAATGGACTCATTATAAAAAACAAATTAGAGCAAAACACAATCACTATATAAAAACAGCACCCTATTCAGATTTAAAAGTATTTGATTTAGTTTTAAAAGTTATTCCGGATTTTTCTGAGGTGCAATTTAGTAATAGCGCTATTATTCGTTATTCTCAATTATTTGAAATGAATTCAACAATTACTGTTTTTTGTAATCGTGGAACCAGTGGAATAGATGGAAGTACCAGTACTGCTTTGGGTGCTGCTTATGCTACACAAAAACCCACTACTTTAATCACTGGTGATTTGAGTTTTTTTTATGACAGCAATGCACTGTGGAATAATTATATCCCAACTGATGTAAGAATAATAATAATAAATAATTCTGGTGGTGGGATTTTTAAAATTATTCCTGGACCTAAAAAATCTTCTGCTTTAGAATACTTTGAGACCCCACATTGTTTAACAGCAGAGCATTTAAGTCTTATGTTCGGTTTCGAGTATAGTAGTGCTCATAGTTTAAAAACATTAGAACAAAAAGTAGTTAATTTTTATAAAAAATCGGATAAACCAAAAATCCTTGAGATTTTCACTCCTAGTGATCAAAATGATTTGGTTTTAAAAGCATACATTAACAACTTAAAACAAGAATGATGGAGTTAGAAATAGGACAAAAAGTTACAATAATTATAGGCAAGGAAACATCACTTGGTTTTATTGTTTTAATCGAAGAGTCTCTTGAGGGGTTGGTCTACAAGAGTGAAGTTTTTTCGGATTTAGAAGAAGGTATTACTACCGATGGATATATTAAAAATATTAGAGAAGACGAAAAAATTGATGTCTCTTTGAGACCACTAGGTTATAGAAATACCATTGAAGACGATAAGGCTAGAATCTTACATCTACTAATTCAAAAAAATGGTGAATTGCAACTTACAGATAAAAGCTCTCCTGAATCCATAAAATTCCATCTTCAAATGAGTAAAAAAGCTTTTAAAAGAGCTTTGGGAGCTTTGTACAAAGAGAAAAAAGTACTTCTCCATCAAGACAAAATAGAAAAAGTTTAGTTGTTTTTATTCACTAAACGTTCTATATTTTGGTAGAATAAATCAGCGTTTGGATCTCTAGGATTCATTTTACCGTAGCCCAAACGATATTGTTGTAAGGCGCGTTTAAAATCCTTACCACTTTCATAATACTGACCCAAGTAATAATGTCCCATTTCTGATGTAGGAAAAAGTTTCAAAATCATTTTTCCAAAATCGTCTAAATAATCACCACCTTCTTTGTCTAGAATGATATCCTCAATAGCAAATACATCAGCCTTTCTAATTCCGATGTTAGCACCAAATAAAAATTCTATATCTAAATATTTAATTTCTAGATATGAGATGGCCTCTGGAGGGCTTAAATCTTTAACTTTTTCGTTGAATTCTGTTTTTGTTATTCCAGAATAAATTTCAAAAACTTTAGCAAACGCCCTAAAAATTCCTTCCCCAATTGAAGAATAAGAACTGGGAGAACTCGTTAGTTCATCAAAAACTACATTAAAATTGTCTATTTCAAATGATTTTATAAACTTCCCAAAGTTTTTAATTTTTTCTTTCTTTTTATCATTGCTGAATGGGTTGCTGGATACGTAAAAATAAAAGGTATTATCTTCAGAACTTAATTCTTGTAGTTTGTAGGATTCTAGTTGATTATTAATGTTATTAGATAAGGTTGGATTCAAACAGATATAGGCATTAAAAATTGAATATTTCTCTTTTAAAAAGTGAGTAATATAATTAGCAGTTAAACTCTCTCCTACAATAGTTAAAAAAGGGGATGTCTTGAAAGAAGCTTCTATGTAAGGGATCATTTCATCTCTTATAAAGCGGTAAAAATTTCTAGAGTTATTTTCCAGATTACCACTATTAATGTCATATCCAGCATCTTTATTTCTTGAATCCTTCATGTCAATACCCACAACAATTTGTTCAGGAGCATGGTCTAGTTTGGCATAATAATTAGAAGCTCCTACGTATAAATCAAACAATTTATGACCGTCTAGAACAATAGCTAAAGGGAAATTTGAAATAGAATCTTTGTCATAACTTTTCGGAAGATAAATAGAGAGATCTCTTGTGTCATTAAGTACTTCAGAATTGTATTTTTTATAAATTGTTTTTTGACCAAAAGTCAATGAAATTGAAAATAAAATTAAAAACGATGCAAGTATTCTCATAAATAAGGAGTTGTTTTTTTGTTAAAGATAAATGTTTTAAAAAAATAAGAGGATATAAATTGATACAATGTTGCTTTTGTCAATTAGGAATGTTTTATTTTTACAAAACTTAAAAAGTATTTAATTTTAGAACGATAAAAATCTATAATTATGATTGAGCCTTCATGGATTACAGCCAAAAAATACGAGGATATCACGTATCAAAAATCAAATGGTGTTGCTAGGATAGCATTTAATAGACCTGATGTCAGAAATGCTTTTCGTCCAAAAACAACCAGTGAATTATATGATGCATTTTATGATGCAGGTGAAGACACTTCAATTGGTGTTGTTTTATTATCAGCTGAAGGACCTTCCTCGAAAGATGGTGTATATTCATTTTGTTCAGGTGGAGATCAAAAAGCTAGAGGACATAAAGGTTATGTAGGAGAAGATGGGTATCATAGATTAAATATCCTAGAAGTACAACGCTTAATTAGGTTTATGCCAAAAGCAGTAATTGCTGTTGTACCAGGCTGGGCTGTTGGTGGAGGGCATAGTTTACATGTAGTTTGTGATCTCACATTAGCCTCTAAAGAACATGCAATTTTTAAGCAAACAGATGCAGATGTAACTTCTTTTGATGGAGGATATGGTTCTGCGTATTTAGCAAAAATGGTTGGGCAAAAAAGAGCGAGAGAAATATTCTTTTTAGGGAGAAACTATTCAGCTCAAGAAGCCTACAAGATGGGTATGGTAAATGCCGTAATTCCTCACGATGATCTTGAAAAAACTGCCTATCAATGGGCGCAAGAAATATTGGAAAAATCACCAACTTCTATTAAAATGTTAAAATTCGCAATGAATCTAACTGATGATGGTATGGTTGGGCAACAAGTGTTTGCTGGAGAAGCTACACGTTTGGCATACATGACCGATGAGGCAAAAGAAGGGAGAGATGCGTTTTTAGAAAAAAGAAAGCCTAACTTTCCAAAACAATGGATTCCTTAAAATTAATCACAAACTTTAATACTCAAAAATCTCATGAAGATAATTTGTATAGGTCGTAATTATGCTAAACATATAGAAGAGCTTGCTAATGAGCGTCCAGTTAATCCGGTTGTATTTTTAAAGCCTGATTCTTCTATTTTACCCAAAAAAAACCCTTTCTTTATCCCACCCTTCTCAAATGACGTTCATTATGAAGTTGAGGTATTGGTTAAAATTAATAAAGTAGGAAAGCATATTTCCACGAAATTTTCTCATAAATACTATGATGAAATAGGTTTGGGTATTGATTTTACAGCAAGAGACATTCAACAAAAATGTAAAGAGAAAGGGCTGCCTTGGGAAAAAGCAAAAGCCTTTGACGGTAGTGCAGTTATTGGAGATTTTTATAATAAACACAATTTTGATTTAGATAATCTTTCTTTTCAATTATTTAAAAATGATAGGGTAGTCCAGGATGGAAATACACAAGCTATGCTTTGGAAAATTGACGAACTTATTAGTTATGTTTCTCAATATTTCACCTTAAAAAAAGGAGATGTAATCTTTACAGGAACTCCTGCTGGAGTTGGGAAGGTGGTAGAAAATGATACTTTAGTTGGAAAGATTCATGATATCAAAGCTTTTGAAATTAGAGTGAAATAAAGAATCTAGTTTTTTGAACTATGAAAATAACTAAACAGTAAGCAGAAAGTTATTTATGAACGCAGAAATTATAACTATTGGGGATGAGATACTCATTGGACAAATAGTAGACACAAATTCTCAATGGATTGGAAAAGAATTGAATAAAATTGGTGTTTCTGTACATCAAATATCATCAATTCAAGATGAAGAGCAGCATATACTAAATGCATTAAAAGAAGCCCAGAGTAGGGCAGATATTGTTATTATTACTGGTGGTCTTGGACCAACAAAAGACGATATCACCAAAAAAACAATTGCGAAGTATTTTAATAACCACGAAATTGTTGAATATCCAGAAGTTATAGAACACATTCAAAGAATGTTTAAAAAGTATAACATTCCTTATAATAAAGTGCAGCAATACCAAGCACAATTGCCAACAAAAGCTAGGTTGTTAATGAATAGAATGGGAACCGCACCTGGAATGTGGTTTTATGAAAACAATACTGTTTTTGTTTCTATGCCGGGTATTCCCTATGAAATGAAAGGTTTAATGAAGCATGAAGTAATTCCAAGAATTCAACAACAATTTAACCTTCCTTTTATTATCCACAAAACTGTAATGACTTATGGTCAAGGAGAAAGTGTTATTGCTGAAAGAATTGAAAATTGGGCAAATAAACTCCCTAATTTTATCAAACTTGCTTATTTACCTTCTTTTGGTAGAGTCCGTCTAAGATTATCAGCTAAAGGACCTGTAAGAGAAGTTTTAGAAGATAGTTTAGACAGTGTATTACAAGAATTATATACACTGATTTCAGATATTATTACAGGTCATGAAAGTGGAGTAACAATTGAAGAACATATTGGTAATCTTTTAAAAGATTCAAAAAAAACGCTTTGTACAGCAGAAAGTGTTACGGGAGGTAAGATTGCTTCAACTATAGTTTCAGTTCCTGGATCTTCAAGTTATTTTAATGGGAGTATTGTTGCCTACAGCTCTAAAATGAAACAGGATCTATTGCATATTTCTGCTCAAACCATAAACAAACATTCTGTAGTGAGTTCTAAAGTAGTAGAGGAAATGGCGATTTCAGCAAGGGAAAAGACAAATTCAGATTATGCGATTGCTGTTACTGGAAATGCTGGACCTACATCAGATAATACCTCAACAGCTATTGGAGTTGTTTTTATTGCTATTGCTTCAAATAAAGGGGTTCATATTGAAGAGTTTAACTTTGGTCACCCAAGGGAAAAAGTTATCAATAGAACAGTAAATAAATCCCTCCAAATGCTACAGCAAGAAATTCTAAAAAAATAACGAAAATTGTTTTTGTAAGATTTTAAAAAAATTGTAGATTTGCACCTCGTTTAAAGAAAAGAAATTAAAACTGCAAGAAGATGTCTAGAGTTTGTGAATTAACAGGAAAAAAAGCCATGGTAGGAAACAATGTTTCTCATGCCTTGAATAGAACGAAAAGAAAGTTTAACGCTAATTTAATGACGAAGCGTTTTTACATTCCAGAAGAAGACAAATGGGTTACACTTAAGGTTTCTGCTTCTGCGTTAAAAAATATTAATAAGAAAGGAATTTCTGCTGTTATTAAAGAAGCAAGAGAAAAAGGTTTCTTAACTAAGTAAATTTCTAGAAAAGTATAGAAGGATGGCAAAAAAAGGAAACAGAGTTCAAGTAATTTTAGAATGTACAGAACACAAAGCAACTGGTAAACCAGGTACTTCAAGATATATTACTACTAAGAACAAGAAAAATACTCCAGATAGAGTTGAAATTAAAAAGTTCAACCCTATTTTGAAGAAAATGACACTTCATAAAGAAATTAAATAATTTAGACTTTTTCATTAAAATGAAAATGTTAAATAAACAAAATACAAGGACATGGCAAAGAAATCAGTAGCATCGTTACAGACAGGTTCAAAAAGGCTAAGTAAAGCAATAAAAATGATTAAATCTCCGAAAACAGGAGCTTACACATTTGTTGAATCTATTATGGATCCTTCTAAAGTAAATGAATTTTTAGCAAAAAAATAAATATATTTTATACCAAATAAACAAACTACTTTCTAATAAGAGAGTAGTTTTTTTTATGCATTAAATTTGGTTAAATTTGAATGTTTTAAACACCACACATAAATTTATGAGTTTTTTTAAAAAGATATTTTCTAAAGAAAAAAAAGAAATTCTAAATAAAGGGTTAGAAAAATCTAAATTTAGTTTTTTAAATAAATTATCTAAAGCTGTAGCTGGAAAATCAAAAGTAGATGATGATGTTCTTGATAATTTAGAAGAAATATTAGTTTCCTCTGATGTTGGTGTTGACACTACCCTCAAAATTATCGATAGAATAGAAGCTAGAGTTTCTAAAGATAAATATTTAGGTACAGAGGAACTGAATATTATTTTAAGAGAAGAAATAGCTAGTTTATTATCAGAGACTAATCTTGGAAACAATACAGATTTTAACATTCCAAAAAATAAGAAGCCCTATGTTCTTATGGTTGTTGGTGTAAATGGAGTAGGTAAAACAACAACTATTGGAAAGTTAGCTTACCAGTTTAAAAATAAAGGATTTAAAGTTGTTTTAGGGGCTTCAGATACATTTAGAGCAGCAGCAATAGATCAATTACAAGTTTGGGCTGATAGAACAGATGTGCCTCTAGTTCATCAAGAAATGGGCTCAGATCCAGCCTCCGTTGCTTTTGATACTTTAACATCTGCGGTATCTCAAGATGCTGATGTTGTTATTATTGATACTGCAGGACGTTTACACAACAAGGTAAATTTAATGAATGAGTTAACAAAAATTAAACGTGTAATGCAAAAAGTAGTTGAAGACGCACCACATGATGTTTTGTTAGTTTTAGATGGGTCAACTGGTCAGAATGCTTTTCAGCAAGCTAAACAATTTACTCTTGCTACAGAAGTAAATTCGCTAGCTGTTACTAAATTAGATGGAACAGCTAAAGGAGGTGTTGTAATTGGAATTTCAGATCAATTTCAAATACCAGTTAAATATATTGGCGTTGGTGAAGGAATTGATGATCTTCAAGTATTTAATAAAAACGAATTTGTAGATTCTTTTTTTAAGTAACCCGTATAAGATTTTAAATTATTTCAAGTTAATAAATCATTATTGTGTGAATTTATTCAATCAAAATACAATACAAAACATTCTTCCTTTTGATGGTGAAGCTATTTACCATAGAGCAATTTTTACACAAAAAGAATCTGAGACATACTATAAAAATTTATTAGAAGAGATTCCTTGGCAAAACGATGAGGCTATTATTTTTGGAAAACACCATATCACCAAAAGAAAAGTTGCTTGGTTTGGTGACAAAGCCTACAATTACAAATATTCTGGAATAACAAAGCAGGCACATCTTTGGACACAAGAATTACTGCAGCTTAAACAGAAAGTTGAGGAGCTTTCTTCTACTGCCTATAATTCTTGTTTGCTAAATTTGTATCATGACGGAGCTGAGGGTATGGGGTGGCATTCTGATGCTGAAAAAACACTTTTAGAAAATGGAACCATCGCCTCAA
>CBFHOD010000023.1:0-19129 GCA_965657365.1 Flavobacteriaceae bacterium | reverse complement strand
AATAACTTTTGGAGCTCAACGTAAATTTTCATTTAAACATAAAGTAACAAAGGAACGAATAGATATTTTATTAGAAAATGGAAGTTTATTACTTATGAAAGGAACCACACAAAAAAATTGGCTGCATAGACTTCCACCAACAAAAAAAGTATTTTCTCCAAGAATTAATCTTACATTTAGAACTGTAATTATATAAAGATTTGGCAAATAATCAAGATTCAACGAACCTCAATAAATTTATTAGCGCAACAGGAATCTGCTCTAGAAGAGAAGCTGAGAAATTGATTATTGAGGGACGAGTTACCATTAATGGAATTCCCACTAAACTAGGTAATAGAGTAGTAGAGGGTGATGATGTTAGAATAGACGGAAAACCACTAAGACCTAAACCAAAAACTCGTTATATAGCATTAAATAAACCTATAGGTATCGTTTGTACTACAGATTCTAAAGAACGAAAAAATATTGTAAAATATATTAATTATCCGGAGAGGCTTTTCCCAGTTGGAAGGCTAGATAAGCCATCTCAAGGGTTGATTTTTTTAACCAATGATGGTGATATAGTTAATAAAATCCTACGAGCAGGGAATAATCACCAAAAAGAATATCTAGTTACAGTAGACAGTTTAATTACAGAGGATTTTATTAAAAAAATGAGTAATGGAATTCCTATTTTAGATACCATTACTCAAAAATGTTTGGTGGAGAAAATAAGTAATTACCAATTTAAAATTGTACTTACTCAGGGTTTAAATAGGCAGATCAGAAGAATGTGTGAGTATTTAAATTATACAGTTAAAAAGTTAGAGCGAACTAGAATAATGAATGTAAGTTTACGTGGTTTGGCCTATGGAGAATGGCGAGAACTCACATCTAAAGAAGTTGATGAATTAAATCAAATCATAGCTTTCTCCTCAAAAACTGCTGAAGTTTCTATAGATGATAATAAAAAAAGAGAATTTGGAAGAAAGCGAAATCAATTTAAACGAAATAAAAGAAAATCTTAAGTTTCTTTTACAATACCTCATATCTCGTTTTATGTATCTTTGCAACCGATGAAATTTGAACTAAAGAGCCAAGACCCTAAGAGCAAAGCTAGAGCAGGAAAAATCACTACAGATCATGGAGTGATTGAAACTCCTATTTTTATGCCTGTAGGTACTGTAGGTACTGTAAAAGGTGTTCACCAAACAGAATTAAAGACAGAGATTAATCCTGACATCATCTTAGGAAATACCTATCACCTGTATTTAAGGCCTACTATAAAAATTTTGGAGCAGGCAGGTGGCTTGCATAAATTTATGAATTGGGATCGAAATATTCTAACAGATAGTGGTGGTTATCAGGTGTATTCATTATCGGGAAGAAGAAAAATTAATGAAGAAGGGGTAAAATTTAAGAGTCACATAGATGGCTCTATGCATTTTTTTACGCCTGAAAACGTCATGGAAATCCAGCGAAGTATTGGAGCAGATATTATCATGGCTTTTGACGAATGCACTCCTTATCCGTGTGATTATAATTATGCTAAAAGATCCATGCATATGACACATCGTTGGTTAAAAAGATGTATAAATCACTTGGATAAAACACCGTTAAAGTACGATTACAATCAAACTTTTTTCCCAATTGTACAGGGAAGTACATATAAAGATTTGAGAAAACAATCTGCAGAATTCATTGCCTCTGTTGGAGCAGAAGCTAATGCTATTGGTGGTCTTTCTGTTGGCGAGCCAGCAGAAGAATTATATGCAATGACCGAAATTGTATGTGAAATTTTACCTGAAGATAAGCCCAGATATTTAATGGGGGTAGGAACTCCTATCAATATTTTAGAAAATATAGCTCTAGGAGTAGATATGTTTGATTGTGTGATGCCTACTAGAAATGCCAGAAATGGAATGCTTTTTACTGCTCACGGTAGTATAAATATTAAAAATAAAAAGTGGGAAAATGATTTTTCAGCTTTAGATGATATGGGTATTACTTTTGTGGATACTCTTTATAGCAAAGCTTATTTAAGACACCTTTTTGCATCCAAAGAATTATTAGGTAAGCAAATCGCATCTATTCACAATCTTGGGTTTTACCTGTGGTTAACTAGAGAAGCAAGAAAGCATATTGTAGCCGGTGATTTTGCCGAATGGAAAGACAAGATGGTCAAGCAAATGAATAAAAGATTGTAGTGAAAAAATTAGACTGGTACATATTAAAAAGATATTTGGTAACCTTCTTGTTTACCTTACTTATTCTTATTCCCATTGCTATCGCAATTGATATTTCTCAACGTGTAGATAAGTTTTTAGAACACAGTGATTTAACAGTAGGCCGAATTATTGATGAGTATTATACAAATTTTATCATCTATTATGCCAACACATTTATGCCTTTGGCATTATTTATTGCGGTTATACTATTTACTTCTAAACTTTCAAATAATACAGAAATTATAGCCATGACAAATGCTAAAATTTCTTTTACTAGATTTCTATATCCGTATATGATTGGTGCCTCACTAGTTACTTTAATGGCATTAGTAATGAATCATTTTGTTGTTCCAAACAGCAGTAAAGAAAGGAAAAAATTTGAAAATGAATATTTTAACAAAAAAAAATTTAAAGATAATATTATTGAAAATTTCAGTTTACAACTTAACGATAGTACATATATGTATATTAAAAGTTATAGTTTTAAATCATCTCAAGGAAGTTTTTTTTCCATTGAAAATTATGAAGGCATTCAGTTAGTTCAGAAACTTACTGCAGATAATATTCGTTGGATAAACAAAGACAGTACGTTTAAGTTAACACGTTATAAATTAAGAAAAGTCTTCAATAATAGAGATAGTATTTTTTCTGGAACAAGCATTGATACAGTCTTTACATTTACTCCAAAAGACTTTTTATATAAATCAGCTCTTGCTCAAGAATTACCATCTCCTGAACTATCAGAGTTCATCAAAATATCTAAAAGAAGAGGAGTTAAAAATTTAAATGCTTACTTGGTAGAATTTCATAAAAGAACAAGTTTGCCGATTGCATGTTATATTTTAACACTAATAGCAGTAGCTTTGGCTTTTAAGAAAAAAAGAGGGGGTATTGGCTTGAATCTAGGTATAGGGGTTAGTACAATGTTTATCTATGTTTTTTTTCTAAAAGTAGCTGAAGTTCTTGGTGCTGTAGCTGGTGTTAATCCATTGATATACGTGTGGATTCCTAATATTATTTTTGGCTTATTGGCATTTTACCTTTATTTAAATGCAAAAAAGTAATCTAAAATATTACCTACATCTTCACCTAATCGTTTTCATTTGGGGATTTACTGCTATTTTAGGAAAATTAATTTCTATAGATGCAATTCCATTAGTTTGGTTTCGGATGTCCTTAGCTTCTGTATTTATTGCTATCTATTTTTTGTTTAAAAGTAAATCACTCAAGTTAAATCAAAAGTCATTATTAAAGTTTTTTATATCGGGTATAATTATCGCACTTCACTGGATTACATTTTTTAAAGCCATTAAAGTTTCAAATGTTTCTGTTGCACTAGTTACGATGAGCACAGGTGCCTTTTTTACATCTTTCATAGAGCCATTTTTTTTTAAAAGAAAAATAAAAGGTATTGAAATTCTATTAGGTCTGATGGTAATAGTAGGGCTATATATTATTTTTAGTTTTGAGTCTGAATATACCTTAGGAATAATTTATGCTTTAATTTCTTCTTTTTTAGCAGCTTTATTTTCTGTGTTAAACGGATTATTTGTGAAAAAACACAATGCCTCAGTTATTTCTTTTTATCAACTTTTTTTTGGCGCTTTTTTTATTACTATATTTTTACTGTTTCAAGGATCTTTTACTATAGATTTTTTCAGATTACAAAGTTTAGATTGGATTTACCTTTTACTATTAAGTAGTGTTTGTACAGCCTATGCATTTATAGTTTCGGTAGACGTAATGAAGCATTTGACACCTTATACAGTAATGCTTACTATAAATTTAGAACCTATCTATGCCATTATTTTAGCATTGATTATATTTGGTGAATCAGAAGAAATGAATTCTGAGTTTTACATAGGTGCCTGTATTGTTTTATTTGTAGTTGTATTAAATGGTGTTCTTAAAAACATGAAAAGTATTGTAAAGAAAGTGGGTCAGTATAAGCCTTCAAAAAAATAGAATTCATTGTAAATTGACACAATTTTTGTAGTAAGTTTGTAATGTTCAATAACTGATTTCAATGAATCTATATTACAGAAAATAATTTACCAAACTATGGAATATTTAGACTTCGAATTACCAATCAAAGAATTGAAGGATCAGCTAGAAAAGTGTTATGAAATAGGTGTAGATAGCGATGTTGATGTCATTGCAACTTGTAAAAAAATAGAAAAGAAGCTAGAAAAAACTAAAAAAGAAATCTATAAAAATTTAACACCTTGGCAAAGAGTTCAGCTGTCTAGACACCCAAATAGACCTTATACATTAGATTACATAAAAGCCATATGTGGAGATACTTTCATGGAATTACATGGAGATAGAAATGTAAAAGATGATAAAGCTATGATTGGTGGTTTAGGAAAAATTGGAAATCAGTCCTTCATGTTTATTGGTCAGCAAAAAGGCTATAATACAAAAACACGTCAGTATAGAAACTTTGGGATGGCTAACCCTGAAGGATATAGAAAAGCACTACGTTTAATGAAAATGGCTGAAAAATTTAGTATTCCTGTGGTTACTTTATTAGATACTCCAGGTGCTTATCCTGGGTTAGAAGCTGAGGAAAGAGGTCAGGGTGAGGCTATAGCTAGAAATATTTTAGAAATGACTCGGTTAAAAACACCTATCATTACCATTGTTATTGGTGAAGGTGCTTCTGGAGGAGCTGTTGGTATTGGGGTTGGTAATAAAGTATATATGATGGAAAATACATGGTATACAGTGATATCACCAGAATCATGTTCATCTATATTATGGAGAAGTTGGGAATATAAAGAACAAGCTGCTGCTGCTCTTAAATTAACTGGTGAGGATATGAAACGTTTAAAGTTAATTGACGGCATCATAAAAGAACCTGTAGGCGGGGCTCATTCAAATAGAGAAGGAGCTTTTGAATCTGTGAAAAATACAATCTTAAGTTCTTACGAAGAATTAAAAGGGCTATCAGATGAAGATATAGTAACAACCAGAATGGAAAAGTATGCTGAAATGGGAGTTTATAAAGAATAGGCTTATGCTATTTTAAAACAAAAAAGTTGAGATATTTATCTCGACTTTTTTGTTTTTATATCCCTGGTAACCTGTCTAACATTTCTCTCAATGATGGATTTGCAGGACTCATAGTATTACTATCAATAATATTTCCTTTTGGGTCTAATAATATAAACCTTGGAATACTTCTTATCATATATTCTCTGGAAAAGCGAGCATCATCTTTTCCAGCCCACAATTGAATTCCCGTTAAGTTTCTATCTTTTACCATAGTTGTCCATTTATGATGTGCTTTTTCCCAACTTCCACTTGACCTCCTATCATCATCGGTAGAAATACTAACAAATGAAATATTTTTGTCTTTATAATCTTTTTCTAGCATTTTTAGATATGGGAATTGAGCAATACAAGGTCTACACCAAGTAGCCCATATATCTATATACACATAACTTCCTAAAAAATCTGAAAGTGAAGATGTGCCGCCACTATAGTTTTCGTAGTTTGAAAAATCAGGAGCTTTATTTCCTTTTTTTAATTTCTCTTCGCTTATTACTTGTTCTAAAATTTGAACATGCATAACATCATAATTGTCTTCTAATTTTTTAAAAAAGTTTTCATTTTGTTCGTCAGAATCTTTTACCATTGACTTATTAGCATTTGGGTAAACTTTAGAAATACTATCCATTCCTTTTCTAAAATAATTTATTTTTTTTATAAATGCTTCTTTTTCTAGGATCATGAATCCTTTAATATTACCCGAACTTTGGCCAAAGTTATATCGACTTATAAAAAAATTATTACTGTCAGAACCTTCATCACTTCCTTTATATTTAAAACTTTTAAAAAAATTAGAGGAATTACCAGTTAATTTTAGGTGATATCCATTTTTTAAAAAAACGATCCCTCTTGTATTGCTTGAGGTATATAAGTTAAATAAGCTTGCTTCTGAAACTTTTAAGGTATCCCTAAAGCTTCCGTCTTCAGAAATCTTGATAATTTTATTTAACCCGTTGCCTAAGATTGTTAGCGTAGAATCTTTTGAGTTCTCTAGGGCTCCACTGAAAGTTAAATATCCTTTTGGATGTTCTGATTTGCAAGAACTTAACACAGTTAATATTATAATTATTAGACTTAATCTTCTCATTAATACTAAATTTTAAACTTTCCCAAAGATAAATACTATTTGAATAGAAAAATTGTTAAAATTTGTTGCATAATCAACATCGTTTGCTGACTTTTACAACTACAACACATCTTTATGAATGCAATACACGTTATAGACTCTAATCCATTAGATCTTAGAATTATACATGATATATTAGTGCATGATAAAAAGCTATCACTTTCCGATACCGCCAAAACGCGTATAAAAAAATGTAGGACCTATTTAGATGATAAAATGGTATCAGTTTTAAAACCTATCTATGGAATTAATACAGGTTTTGGTGGTTTGTATAATGTAGAAATCAAAGGTGAAAATTTACAGAAGCTACAAGAAAATTTAGTAATGAGTCATGCTTGTGGAACAGGAGATGAGGTCTCAGATGATATTATTAAGTTGATGCTGTTGTTAAAAATTCAATCATTGAGTTATGGATACTCAGGAGTTCAGTTAGTAACTGTGAATCGTTTAATCGATTTTTATAATAATAAGATTTTTCCTGTAGTTTATGAACAAGGTTCGCTGGGTGCTTCAGGAGATTTGTCTCCTCTAGCACATTTAGCCTTGCCATTAATTGGGTTAGGTGAAGTAAAATTTAAAGGCAATCGAATCTCTGGAAAAGAGCTTTTATATCGTTTTAATTGGGAGAAAATTAATCTTCAATCTAAAGAAGGTTTAGCTTTATTAAATGGAACTCAGTTTATGACTGCCTATGGAATTTATAATTTATTAAAAGCACATAAATTAGCTTACTTAGCAGATTTAATAGGAACAATTTCATTAGAAGCTTTTGATGGAAGAATTGAACCATTTAATGAATTGGTTCATCAAGTTCGTCCTCATGATGGTCAAATAAAGACAGCTAAAAGGGTGAGAGAGTTCTTGCATGATAGTCAACTAATCAAACAAGAGAAAACACATGTTCAAGACCCTTATTCATTTCGGTGCATTCCTCAAGTTCATGGTGCTACTAAAGACACTGTAAAATTTGTAACAAAAACCTTTTTAACAGAAATAAATTCAGTAACTGATAATCCTAATATTTTTATAGAAGAAGATCAGATTATTTCAGGAGGAAATTTTCATGGTCAGCCTTTAGCATTAACATTAGATTTTTTAGCCATAGCTATGGCAGAATTAGGTAATATTTCTGAACGCAGAACCTATCAATTAGTTTCTGGTCACAGACATTTACCTCCGTTTTTAGTCACTAACCCTGGACTAAATAGTGGTTTTATGATTCCACAATATACAGCTGCTAGCATTGTTAGTCAGAATAAACAATTCGCATCTCCCTCGAGTGTAGACTCCATAGAATCAAGTAACGGACAAGAAGATCATGTTAGCATGGGTGCTAATGGTGCTACAAAATGCAAAAAAGTAATTGATAATATTCAAACTATTTTAGCTATTGAATTATTTACTGCTTCACAAGGATTGTCTTTTGGAAAATCAGCAAGCTCACCTTTTTTAGAATCATTTGTAAATTCATTCAGAAAACAAGTTACTTTAGTTTTAGAAGATAGAGTCATGTTTAATGATATTAAAAATGCGTCTAAGTTTTTGAATACTTTAGAAGTTAATGCTGACGAGTTATTTTAATATTTTAAAAACAAAATTATTCAAAATTTAAAAACCCAAGCTATTGCTTGGGTTTTTAATTAATCTTTAGCTTCTGTTTTTTTTTCTTTGACTTTTTTTCCTTTTTTTATTTTTATAGTAAGTTCATTTTTTTGTTCATCTAAATCCATGGTAATAGTGTCACCTTCTGTCAATTTAGAATTTACAATTTCTTCTGCTAAAGCATCTTCAATGTATTTTTGAATGGCTCTTTTTAAAGGGCGTGCTCCATACTTTTTATCAAAACCTTTGTCAGCTATATAATCTTTTGCTTTGTCGCTTAGCTTCAATGTATAGCCTAAATCTAGGATTCTGTTTAGTAATTTATCAAGTTCAATGTCTATAATAGAATGAATATCATTTCTTTCTAAAGCGTTGAAAACAATTACATCATCTATCCTGTTTAAGAACTCAGGAGCAAAAGATTTTTTTAAAGCACCTTCAATAATTCCTTTAGCGTGTTCATCTGATTGATTTTTTCTAGCCGCAGTTCCAAATCCAACACCGGCCCCAAAATCCTTTAATTGGCGAGCTCCAATATTAGAAGTCATGATAATGATGGTGTTTCTGAAATCAATTTTTCTTCCTAGACTATCAGTAATATGTCCATCATCTAAAATTTGCAATAACATATTAAATACATCTGGATGTGCTTTTTCAATTTCATCTAATAAAACAACCGCATATGGTTTTCTTCTAATTTTCTCTGTTAATTGACCACCTTCCTCATAACCAACATAGCCTGGAGGTGCTCCAACTAATCTAGAAATTGCAAATTTCTCCATGTATTCGCTCATATCTATCCTAATTAAAGAATCCTCAGAATCAAACAATTCACGTGCTAATACTTTTGCTAATTGTGTTTTTCCAACACCTGTTTGTCCTAAAAAGATAAAAGAACCTATAGGTTTATTTGGATCTTTTAACCCAACCCTGTTTCGTTGAATAGCTTTTACAACTTTAGAAACAGCTTCGTCTTGTCCAATTACTTTTCCTTTAATCATTTGAGGCAACTCACTCAGCCTGTGACTTTCGGCTTCAGCTACTCTGTTTACAGGAATTCCCGTCATCATAGACACAACTTCAGCTACATTATCTTCAGTTACAACTTCTCTATTTAATTTCGAATCGTCTTCCCATTGCTGTTGAGCAGAATGTAATGCAGCTTCAATATTTTTTTCATCATCGCGTAATTTTGCTGCTTCTTCATATTTTTGACCATTAACAGCTTTAGTTTTTTGTTCCCTTATAACTGTTAATTGTTTTTCTAATCCAAGTACTTGATCGGGAACTACAATGCTTGTAATATGAATTCTAGAACCTGCCTCATCCAATGCATCAATTGCTTTATCTGGCAAATACCGGTCTGTCATATACCTATTTGTTAATTTTACACAAGCATCAATTGCTTCATCGGTATAATTTACATGATGATGAGCTTCATATTTTTCTTTGATATTATTTAATATTTGTACTGTTTCCTCAACACTAGTAGGGTTCACAATTATTTTTTGAAAACGTCTTTCTAAAGCACCATCTTTTTCAATATTTGTTCTATATTCATCTAATGTAGTAGCACCAATACATTGAATTTCTCCTCTAGCTAAGGCTGGTTTTAACATATTTGATGCGTCTAGAGAGCCTGTAGCACCACCTGCACCTACAATGGTGTGAATTTCATCAATAAATAAAATAATATCATCATTTTTTTCAAGCTCATTCATGAGCGCTTTCATACGTTCTTCAAATTGGCCTCTATATTTTGTACCAGCAACTAAACTTGCTAAATCTAGAGAAACAACTCTTTTATCAAAAAGAATTCGAGATACTTTTCTCTTCACAATCCTTATTGCAAGACCCTCAGCTATGGCAGATTTACCAACACCAGGCTCACCAATTAACATTGGATTGTTTTTTTTACGCCTACTCAAAATTTGAGAAACTCGTTCTATTTCTTTATGACGCCCAACAACAGGATCTAATTTTCCAGTTTCTGCTAAAAAAGTCAAATCTCTTCCAAAGTTATCTAATACAGGTGTTTTAGATTTTTTACTGACCTTGCTTTTTTGAGATTGATCATAAGGATTTGATTTTTCTGATGCAAATTCACTCTCATCAGAGGGGGTTTCAGAAATTGGATTTGTTGGTAAACCATTATCATTGCTATCAGTATGAAGTTCCTTGTATAAAGTTTTAGCCTGATCATAATCAACATCGTATTTATTTAACAACTTAGTTGATGGGTCATTTTCATTTCTCAGAATACAAAGTAACAAATGAGCTGTATCAATAGCTTCACTTTGGTATAGTTTAGCTTCTAAAAAAGTTGTTTTTAATGCTTTTTCTGCTTGCCTTGTTAAATGGAGGCTTTTTTTCTTATTGCCTTCAATAATATCTTGAGCTGTTGGATTTAGTAATTCAAGCTTTTTTCTTACCAGTTCTAAATCAATTTGAAAAGTGAGTAATATTTCTATTGCTTTTCCATCTCCTTTTCGAATTAATCCAAGCAAAAGATGTTCAGTTCCAATGAAGTCGTGACCTAATCTTAATGCTTCTTCTTTACTAAAAGTTATTACATCTCTTACCTTTGGTGAAAAATTATCGTCCATATTTCGCTTTTTCTTTATTGTAAATTTAATCTTTTTTCGTTTATAAAACACAAAAAGAATGCCATCAATCATAAACTGACAATTTGACTTCAAAAAAGGTGCCAGAAAAGCTTGTAAATCAAGGGTATAAATCAACTTAATATTTTATCAATAAATGTTAATAACTATGGGCTTTTAAGGTACTAAAATCTTTGTTGAAAATGGGAATTATAGTATCTTGCTAATTATAAATAAATTAGAAAAAATTAAACAATAAAAACAAGGTATGGCAGAGGGAGAAAAGTTGATTCCTATTAACATAGAAGAGCAGATGAAATCTGCATATATTGATTATTCAATGTCCGTGATAGTTTCCAGAGCATTACCCGATGTAAGAGATGGTTTAAAGCCTGTTCATAGAAGGGTTTTATATGGGATGCACGAGCTAGGTATTAAAGCCACTGGTTCTTACAAAAAATCAGCAAGAATTGTTGGTGAGGTTTTGGGAAAGTATCATCCACATGGAGATACTTCAGTTTATGATTCTATGGTTCGTATGGCGCAAAACTGGAGTGTTCGTTACATGATGGTTGATGGTCAAGGAAATTTTGGATCAGTTGATGGAGATAGCCCAGCAGCAATGCGTTACACTGAGGTTAGAATGCAAAAAATATCTGAAGATATGTTGTCAGATATCGAAAAAGATACAGTTGATCATAGACTTAATTTCGATGATACGCTTCAAGAGCCAACTGTTCTTCCTACTAGAATTCCAAATCTACTGGTAAATGGAGCCTCAGGTATTGCTGTAGGTATGGCAACTAATATGGCTCCACATAACTTAACTGAAGTTGTGAATGGAACATTAGCTTACATTCAAAATAGAGATATTGAGATTGACCAATTAATGGAGCATGTAAAAGCACCAGATTTTCCTACCGGAGGTATAATATATGGATATGAAGGAGTAAAAGATGCTTTTCATACAGGAAGAGGACGAATAGTTATGCGTGCCAAAGCTGTAATTGAAGAAGTTAAAGGACGTGAATGTATCATAGTTACTGAAATTCCTTATCAAGTTAATAAAGCAGATATGATTAAAAAAACTGCTGATTTAGTCAATGATAAAAAACTAGATGGAATATCAAATATAAGAGATGAGTCTGATAGAAATGGAATGCGAATTGTCTATGTGTTAAAACGTGACGCTATTCCAAACATAGTTCTGAATAAATTATATAAATATACAGGTTTACAAACTTCTTTTAGTGTTAACAATATAGCACTAGTTAATGGACGTCCAGAACAACTAAACTTGAAACAATTAATTCATTATTTTGTAGAGCATAGACACGAAGTAGTTGTCAGAAGGACAAAATTTGAATTGAAGAAAGCTGAAGCTAGAGCTCATATTTTAGAGGGATTAATAATTGCTTCTGATAATATTGATGAGGTAATAAAAATTATTAGAGCATCTAGTAATGCAGATCTTGCCCGTGAAAGTTTAATTGCAAGATTTGAATTAACTGAAATTCAAGCTAAAGCAATTGTTGAAATGAGACTTCGTCAATTAACTGGCCTTGAGCAAGATAAGTTAAGAGCTGAGTTTGATGAAATCATGAAAACTATCATTGATTTAAAAGATATTTTAGACAATGAGTCTAGACGTTATCAAATCATAACTGATGAATTAATTGCCGTTAGAGATAAATATGGTGATGCGCGTAGATCACAAATTGAGTATGCAGGGGGAGATATGAGTATTGAAGATATGATTCCAAACACTAAGGTGGTTGTTACCATTTCTAATGCTGGATATTTAAAAAGAACAAATTTAGATGAATATAAAGTTCAAAATAGGGGAGGTCGAGGACAAAAAGGAGTAGCTACAAGAAATGAAGATTTTTTAGAACATTTGTTTGTAGGGACAAATCATCAATATATGTTGTTCTTTACTCAAAAGGGTAAAGTATTTTGGATGCGTGTGTATGAAATTCCAGAAGGTGGTAAGAATTCTAAAGGAAGAGCAATGCAAAACCTAATCAATATAGAACAAGATGATAAAGTTAAAGCATTTTTAGTTACCCAAGATTTGAAAGACGAAGAATATATCAATAACCATTATGTGATCATGGCGACCAAAAAAGGACAGGTTAAAAAAACTTCTTTGGAACAATATTCTAGACCCAGAACAAACGGGATTAATGCCATTACTATCCGTGAAGATGATGAGTTACTTGAAGCAAAATTAACATCAGGAGATAGTCAAGTAATGTTGGCTTTAAAATCTGGTAAATCTATTCGTTTTGAAGAAGCAAAAACAAGACCTATGGGAAGAACAGCCTCTGGTGTAAGAGGAATTACTCTAGCTCATGAAAATGATGAAGTAATCGGTATGGTTGCTGTAAATGATATGGAGAGTAACATACTGGTAGTTTCCGAAAGAGGTTATGGGAAACGTTCTAAATTAGAGGATTATAGAATAACAAATAGGGGAGGTAAAGGAGTGAAAACTTTGAATATATCTGAAAAAACAGGTGATTTAGTAGCCATTAAAAATGTAGATGATTCCAATGATTTAATGATTATTAATAAATCAGGAATAACCATAAGAATGGCAGTTGAAGATTTACGTGTTATGGGAAGAGCTACTCAAGGAGTAAAATTAATTAACATTAAAGATTCTGATAGTATTGCCGCAGTAGCAAAGGTAATGCACGAAGAAGAGGAAGATGAAGGAATTATAGAAGCTACTTCAGATGAAGGTGATAATACATCTGAAACAGACAATATAACAAGTGATAACAAAGAATAACTATTAAAAAATTAAATAATTTAAGATGAAAACGAAGGTATTAGCATTTGTATTTGGATTGGTAACCATTTCAAATTTTGCACAAAAAAATGAATTAAAAATAGCAGAAAAAGCTTTAAAAAGTTCAGATTTTCCAACAGCAATAACAGCCATTAGTTCAGCTGAATCTTTAATTGCGAATATGGATGATAAAATTAAAGGAAAGTTTTATTTTTTGAAAGCTCAAGCTTTTTATGGGAAAAAAGATTTTCAAACTGCAGCCGCTGCTTTTGAAAACTTATTTAATTTTGAGAACGAAACAGGAAAAATGAGGTATACTCAAATGGCCACTACACTTCAAAATCAAATGGTACAAGATGTTTACCAATTAGCAAGTGATCAATACACAGCCAAAGATTATAAAAATGCTTCTAATAGTTTTTATTTGACGTATCAGTTGAGTAAGCCAGACACTATTTTTATATTTAATGCAGCGGTAAGTTCAAGTCTTGCTAAAGATTATGATAGTTCTTTGAAATATTATAAAGAGTTACAAGATATCGGCTATACTGGTATATCTAAAATATATTATGCTACGAATAAGCAATCAGATGAGAAAGAAGATCTTGGAGATGAAAAAAATAGAGATTTACAAGTTAAATTAGGGCTTTACAAAGATCCGGTTAATGAATTTACTGAATCAAGAACAGGAGACATTATTAAAAATGTTGCCTATATTTTAAAAAGTCAGGGTAAAACAGAAGAGGCTCTTGTAGCAGTAGAAGAGGCGAGAAAAGCCTATCCAAAAGACATCAATTTAATTTTAACCAACGCAGATATCTACTTCCAGTTAAAAAATATGAAAAAGTATGGAGAGTTGATGGAGTTAGCCATAAGTATAGATCCAAATAATCCTCAACTATTTTTTAATTTAGGTGTGATTAGTTTTAATGATGGTAAAGTTGAAGAGGCTAGAAAAAATTATGAAAAAGCAATTGAATTACAAGAGGATTATGGTGATGCTTATTTAAATCTAGCAATTGTTATTATGGATCAGGAGAGAGCAATTGTTGATGAGATGAATCAAAACCTATCTGATTTTGATAAGTACGACGAATTACTAGAAAAACAAAAAGGAGTTCATAAAGAAGCTTTGCCTTATTTAGAAAAAGCCGACAAATACAGTAGAAGTTTAAATACTGTTCAGTTTTTGATGAATATATATCAAACTCTAGAAATGGAAGAAAAAGCTACTGAATTTACAGATCTTTATAGAGAAATGAGAGATTAATACTAAGTATATCATATAAAAAAAAGTCAACGTTAACGTTGACTTTTTTTATATGATTTTTTTAATCACTCTTAATTTATGAGTGTGTATTTTGGTGTCTACATTATAAATACCACTGTGATCTAGTGAATCTATTCTGACTTTTCCATGAGCATGTATAATATTATAATCATTCATAATAATTCCAACATGTATAATATTCCCTTCTTCATTATCAAAAAAAGCCAAGTCTCCAGGTTCAGCTTCTTCTATAAAACTTAATACTTCTCCTTGAGTGGCTTGATCTCTGGCATCCCTTAGGAGGGAATAACCACAGAGCTTATAGATTAATTGTGTAAAACCAGAGCAGTCTATACCAAAAGGTGTTTTTCCACCCCATAAATAGGGTGTATTCAAAAATTGAAATGCTTTTAGAATGATTTCTTTCTTTACTAATTTTTCTGAATAAACATTCCCATCATAATAATAATCTTTTGTGCCAATTTTGAAGTGTTGATCTTTATAAAAAGGAAGTCTAGAGCCAATAGCAATAGTACTTAGGTGATTTTCTTTTGTAGTAACAAAATCTATAATTTCAGAAGAATAATAATGTTTAGAATCCGATAACTTATCAAAAGTTTCTGCATCTATTTCTAGATATTGCTTATTATCGATATACCCCTCATACCCATCAAAACTCAACTTAATCTTACTCCACTTTTCTTCTTTTTCAAGTACTTTGAACTCTTCCCCAAATAGAACTTGAGAGACCATTTCTGATGCATCACTGGGTTCTAGACGAAGAGGAACAATACTTAAATTACAAATGCCGTAGAGCATATTTTTATTTTAAAAGAGATTCAATAATCATTGCGCTTGCACCACCGCCACCATTGCAAATTCCTGCAGCTCCAATTTTAGCATTTTTTTGCTTTAATACAGATAGTAATGAAATAATAATTCTTGCCCCTGAAACACCCAAAGGATGTCCTAGAGATACTGCGCCACCATTAACATTTACTGTGTCATTTTTTAATCCTAGTATTTTCATATTAGCTAATCCAACTACCGCAAAAGCCTCGTTTAATTCAAAATACTCGACCTCATCAATAGACATTTCTATTTTTTCTAAGGCTATTGGAATTGCTTTCGAAGGAGCTATAGTAAACCATTTTGGCTCATGGGCAGCATCTGCATAGCTTTTAATTTTTGCAATAGGAGTAAGTTTTAATTCCAATGCTTTTTCTATAGACATTAAAATTAGAGCTGCACCTCCATCATTGATTGTAGATGCATTGGCTGCAGTTACTGTACCTCCTTTTGAAAAAGCAGCTCTTAAGAATGGGATTTTTTCCATCTTGACATTTTTATATTCCTCATCTTCAGTCATAAATATGGAAGGGCCGTTTCGTTGCGGTATTTCTACTGGAATAATTTCATCAGAAAATTTTCCAGCTTTCCAAGCATCGGTTGATCTTTGGTAGGATTGAATAGCATAAACATCTTGGTCTTCTCTAGAAAAACCGAACTTAGTTGCACAAGCATCAGCACAAAGACCCATAGCGACATGATCATAGGCATCTACTAAACCATCTTTTTGCATTCCATCTTCTAAAGTTGTGGGTCCAAACTTTGTTCCTTGTCTTCCATGAAGATAATGAGGTATGCGACTCATATTTTCCATTCCTCCAGCTACAACAATATTTGTATCTCCTAAAGCAATGGACTGAGCTGCTAACATAACAGCTTTCATACCAGAGGAACAAACTTTATTAATTGTAGTGCAGGGAACTGTTTCTGAAATGCCAGCAAATATTGCAGCTTGTCTCGCGGGAGCTTGACCTAAACCAGCTGATACAACATTACCCATAAAAACTTCGTCTACTAAGTTTGGGTTTAGATTAATTTTTTCCAAGGCCCCTTTAATAGCTATTGCACCCAAACTTGGAGCTGTAATTTTAGAGAGACTACCCATAAAACTTCCTATTGGGGTTCTACCAACAGATACAATTACAACTTCTTTGGTTTTCATCTTAGATACTTTTGATGCTATTATTAAACAAAACTAACTATTTTAAATCAAATTTATCAGGAAACTATCCTTTCAATTTTTGACGTCCATTTTTTTAGGTTAAGTTTGTGTTCATAACATGTATACAAATGAGTAAAACTGTAAATAAATTATACAAGCACAATACCACTATCTACAAGGTTATTCTTTTTTTAATTACAACAGTTGCTATAGTATATCTTTTTCCAAAAGGTGGTCAATTTAAATATGAGTTCACCAAAGGAAAACCATGGCAATATGATAACCTATATGCTCCCTTTGATTTTGCTATAGATAAATCTGAAGCGGAAATTACAGAGGAGATTAAAACGATAGAAGTAGCTGCTAAATTATATTTTCAATATAATAAAGAAATTGTCTCAGAAGTAAAAGAAGCTTATCGATTGAGATCATCTTCTTTTCAGTTGAATGATTCATTATCAAAAAATGATTTTGAATCTATGATATTAATTGGGGACTCAATAATTGATAATGTATACAATAGTGGTTTTATAGAAACTACAAGTCAAGGTATTGTTTCTGACAAAAATAGTATCATTACTTTAAAGACAGATAATCAAGTACAAGATATAATTTATAGTAACTTATTGTATTCTAAAGATGTTTTTGAACTGATTAAAAATAGTTTGGGAGAACAACCTTACAATTATTCTCAGAATATTAATCTATCGATACTTTCTGAAGTTATAAAACCTAATGTTTCTTATGATAATGAATTTACTCAAAAGGTAATTGATGAATCTGTAAATGCAATTTCTCTCAGTAAAGGGAAGGTGTCTTATGGTGAATTAATTATTTTAAAAGGAGATATTGTTGAAGGAAAAAAAATGGCCATTTTGTTTTCGTTAAAAGGTCAGTCAGAGTCTAAACTTTGGACAAATACTAATTATTATTGGATCGTATTGGGTTATACTATATTAGTATCTCTAGCTCTTTTAATGCTATTATTATTTTTACATAAGTATCGAAAAGAAATTTTTGATAATAACACCAAAGTAACATTTATTTTTTTTAATGTTAGTTTTATGCTTCTGATTCAAACCCTAGTTGTCAAATACAATTCAGATTATTTATATGTAGTTCCATTAAGTATTTTACCAATAGTTTTAAAAGCTTTCTTTGATGCAAGACTAGGTTTGTTTACACATGTATTAACAGTTTTACTCTTGGGTTTTATTGTGCCTGATAGTTTTGAGTTCATCTATCTTCATATAATTGCAGGTATTGTTACTATTTTAACAGTTTCAGAACTTCACAAAAGAGCAAACCTTTTTATTTCTGTTGGTCAAATAACATTAATTTATATGATTACATATTTAGCATTTTCAATTATTAAAGAAGGAAATGCCTCTCAAATAAATTGGGAATATTTAATGATGTTTGGAGCTAATGGTTTACTTTCCTTTCTATCATTAATTTTTATTTATGCTTATGAAAAAATATTTGGATTGGTTTCAGATGTTACCTTGTTAGAATTATCAAGTACCAATACGAAGCTTTTAAGGGAATTAAATGAAAAAGCACCTGGAACTTTTCAGCATTCTATGCAGGTAGCAAATTTAGCTGAAGCTGCAGCTAATGAAATTGGTGCAAATTCTATGTTGGTTAGAACAGGAGCTTTATACCATGACATTGGAAAAATATTAAATCCAATGTATTTTATAGAGAACCAGTCTACGGGTGTGAATCCACATAATGATTTATCTCCAACAGATAGTGCAAAAATTATTACTGATCATGTTATTAAAGGGATCGAATTAGCAAAACAAAATAGATTACCTGATAGGATTATAGATTTTATCAGAACACATCACGGAACTAGTTTAGTTTATTATTTTTATGTTAAAGAACAAGAATCAAGTCCGGAGGAAGAAGTAACTATTGAAAAATTTCAATACAGAGGACCTATTCCATTTTCCAAAGAAACAGCCATCTTAATGATATGTGATGCCGCTGAAGCAGCTTCAAAAAGTTTACAGCAACCTACAGCTCAGTCTATAGACAATTTAATTGATAAGATCGTAGAAAAACAAAAGCTAGATAATCAATTTATTAATTCTGATATTACTTTTAGTGAGATTGAAAAAATAAAAAAAGTAATCAAAAGAAAATTAATGAATATCTATCATGTACGTGTAGAATACCCTGATTAATTTTATTGCAAAAAGTACAAAAAACCTTGCAATATTGTATTTGGTATGTTACATTTGCACTCGCAATTTTTTACTAACATTGTTAGTTTTACGGAGAGTTGCCAGAGTGGTTAATGGAGCAGTTTGCTAAACTGTCGACGGGTAACTGTCGCGTGGGTTCGAATCCCACACTCTCCGCAACAATTGCTACTCGGGGTGTAGCGTAGCCCGGTCATCGCGCCTCGTTTGGGACGAGGAGGTCGCAGGTTCGAATCCTGCCACCCCGAC
>CBFHOD010000022.1:0-31810 GCA_965657365.1 Flavobacteriaceae bacterium | reverse complement strand
AACATTAAAAAGCCCCCTAATTCATTAATTGTTATGTACAAATCTCCATAGTCTGAAGTTGCATATTTAGCAATACCTACACTTTTAATATTTTCTTCAATATGAAGATCTACTTCATTTCTTTCTAGAAGATGAAAACTACTTGAAGATGAAAACACCTTATCTATTTTATTAAAAAAACTCATCTATTCAGTTAAATTATAAGCGTAAAAATAGCATAAAAAAACGCAAACCTTTCGGTTTGCGTTTATAATAATATAGTTTAGAAAAGTTATTCTTTTATAATCTTGTAAGATCCTGTTTTTCCTTCAGCACTTACTTTTACAACATACACCCCTGGTCTTAAATTAGACAAGTTGATTGATGAGTTGTTTGTATTTGGTGCTCCAGAAAACACTTTTTGACCTAATATATTAAAGACTGTTATGGCCTCTACATTATTTTGAGATCTAAAGTTTAGTTCTTCTTTCACAATTGTTGGATACAAGGTAAACCCTTCTAGAGTATTGGTTGATGTACCTAAAGTTTGAGTTGTAACTTGGAAATTAGTTACATGGAAATCATAATCTCCACCAGAAACTCCACTAAAAGCATACAAGGCTATTTTTGCAGTTGCAGATGTAGTTGACAGAGTTACCTCTGGCATAGCTTCAGCAGCATTTGATAAACCAGATGTAGAGTCCCAACGATATAATTCTACCCATGAAGTACCATCATCTTCTGAAAAAAGAACAGCAACATAATCATCTCCTGCATCCATACCGTCAGCATCAGCTGCAGAACTATTATAATCAGTTATACCAGCATCAATATTTAGATAATGAGTACCAGCACTTAAATCAAAAGTAGGAGATATTAAATATTCATCAATATTAGTGCTCCAGATATTAACTTTAGCTCCTTTACCTAAGGTTGTGTCATTTAAAAAATCAGAAGTACTCCATGAACTGGAAGTGACTGTTGCAGAAGGAGTACCATATGGTCCTGTAGACTCCGAGAATCCAGCAGGATAATTAGTAAAATCTGTACTAAAAGGTATTGGGGCATTTTCAATGGTTAGAGAATACTCTGTACAACCGATAGCTGGAGCGGCACCATTTTTTGGTACTACAGAATAGTAATAGGTTTCCCCATATGCTAAACCTGTAATATTAACGGTAGTATCAGGTGCATCTATAACACCTAAAGAAGTTAAATCACCAGAAGTTGTCCCCCAGAAAATTTCGTATCCAGTAGGTGCTATACCTGACGAAGGTGCATCCCAAGAAATAGCAGCAGCACCATTATTAAATGACACGTCTGAACCTGTTGGAGATACGTTTTCTGCACAATTTGGTGCAGATGGTAAAGTATAATACTCTAAACAAAAATCTACAAGAACGTTAGACGTTCCAAAATCATAAATTCTAATTACAAGTTCATCACCTATTGCCCAACCACTCAGAACCACATCAGCTTGATTGTATGTAGTATAAGCAATTTCTGTACCCGATGCATCATGAATACCGATATAAGGAGAACCAGTACCATTACCCCAATAGCGTAACGCATCAGTTGTAGCTGTCCAATTAAAAAAAGCGTCTACACCTTGTACTGAAGTTCCTTGGCCTGGCAAACCACTAGCCGTAAAACCTGAGTTCGGAAAATCAATAGAAAGATTATACGTTGTACATCCTGTGCCTTCAGGAGATATTGTAAAAGGTAAATCTGTTGCAGTTGCAAAGGTATCTCCAGGTATTGGCATAGTCCAAGAAATAGTTTCCCAAGTACTATCACCGTCAGATCCACTACAATTAGCTTGAACATAAATGTCATATGTAGCTCCGGAAGTTAAGCCTCCTAGAGTAATAGGGTTATTTGGCCCAGTTACAGTGAGTGTTCCACTTCCTTGAGCAAAACCAGTAGGACCAAATTCATAGGTCCATTCAGTTTCGGGACCACCCGCTGTCCAAGAGATTTCAACCTCTGTAAGAGAGTTAGCTGTAGCTTCAAGGCTAGTTACTGGGCTACAAGATGGTGGAGGAGCTATAGAAAAATCATCTATGTAGATCTCATCAGCATAATCACCTCTATATTTGAAAGCCACATAAATAGTTTGCCCTACATAAGAAGAAAGTTCGTATTCATGTGAAGCCCAAACATCTTCAGAAAAGTTAGCATCTATATCAAATATCTCAGTAAAATCGGTTGAATTTGCAATTGGATCTGCACTTGCAGTTGATATCCAAACACCACTTTCAACAGAATATGTATTGTAATTATTATTGTAAAAAAATGAAAGTTTATCATCTGCAGATACTGTGTAAGCTGGAGATATCATCCACGAAGTTGATTCTGAAGCAATGTTAGCGTCATCATGAAAAAAAGATGCTGCACCAGAATTTGCTCTGGAGGTTGTTTGAACCCAACCCGGATCATCGGTCTCTGTTTGCATAAACGTCCATCCAGATGGTGGATCTGTCTCAAAATCCTCAGATAATTGAGCATAACTATTGAAAGTTATTGATAATAAAAATAAAAGTAAAGTAATTTTTTTCATATTGTTTGGTTTTAGTTAATTATTTGTTAAAAATAGAGTAACCCGCAAACTACATTTTTTATTTCAAATAGTGAAAAATCTTGATAAAAAAAAATAAAAATATTGGTATTATTAAACATATCACAAAAAAAACAGGTTTTGATTAATAAATCAAAACCTGTTTTTACCTTTAAAAAAATATAAAACTATTCTTCTGTAAATTTATCCATTACAGCGTCACTTACTCCCATATTAGAGAAGCCTCCGTCGTGAAATAAGTTCTGTAAGGTTACTTTTTTTGTGAGATCTGAAAATAAAGAAATGGTATAATCTGCACATTCTAATGCTGTTGCATTTCCTAATGGAGACATTTTATCTGCATAAGCTAAAAAACCTTCAAAACCTTTTACACCGCTACCAGCTGTAGTTGGTGTTGGAGATTGAGAAATGGTATTAACTCTTACCTTATGATCTCTACCAAAGAAGTATCCAAAACTACGTGCTATACTTTCCAAATAGGCTTTGTTATCTGCCATATCATTATAGTCTGGAAAAACACGTTGAGCTGCCATGTAGGTTAGAGCTACGATACTACCCCACTCGCTCATGGCCTCTTTGTTATATAAGACATTCATTACTTTGTGAAAAGACACTGCCGAAACGTCCCAACCTTTGGTAGTGAAATCATACTTAGGGTCTGTATACAATTTCCCTTTTCTTACGTTAACAGACATACCAATAGAATGCAATACAAAATCAATTTTACCGCCTAGAATTTCCATAGATTGTTCAACTAAATTTTCAAGGTCTTCCATAGAAGTGGCATCTGCAGGAATAATTTGGGATCCTGTTTTGGCTGCTAAGTCTTTAATCGTTCCCATTCTCATGGCTATTGGGGCGTTTGTTAATACAAACTCTGCTCCTTCTTCGTGTGCTCTCTCTGCAGTTTTCCAAGCAATAGAGTTTTCATCTAATGCACCAAAAATAATTCCCTTTTTCCCTTTTAATAAATTATAAGACATCTCTTAAATTGTTAGTTTTTAATTCGTGGGCAAATATAATCGTTTAATGTTTAGCTTTCAATTTTTTAAATCACCAAAATTACTTCTGATTAATTTAATAATTCTCTTGCGTGTATTATTGCGGTATCGGAAATATTTTTACCACTTAACATTTCTGCAATTTCAACAATTCTCTCATCTTCAGACAAGGCTTTTAATTTGGTTGTAGTGCTATTATTAACCTCTTCCTTATATACTTTATAATGCTGATTCCCTTTAGCGGCAATTTGTGGTAGGTGTGTAATGGTAATGACCTGCATTTGCTGACTCATCTGAGACATGATATGAGCCATTTTATTAGAAATTTCTCCAGACACCCCACTGTCTATCTCATCAAAAATAATGGTTGGCAACTGACTGTTTTCTGATAAAACTTTTTTTATGGCTAACATAATGCGTGACAATTCACCTCCGGAAGCCACTTTTTTTAATTCTCCATATTGTCCTCCTTTATTAGCTGAAAATAAAAATTGCAACACATCTTTTCCGTTCTTATAGTAGTTTTCAGATAAGGTGTTTTTTATTTGAAAACGCGCATGAGGCATTCCTAAATCGGCTAATATAATTTCTAACTGCTTCGATAATTTTAGAATAATTTTACTTCTAGCATCTGAAATTTTTAGAGCTACTGCATCTAATTTATTTGCTATTCCTTTTACAATAGTTTCTTGGTCTAATATGCTTTGTTCCGCGTTTTCTACTGTATTGACTTTTTTAAATAAAGCTGATTGAATAGTCAATAACTCTGAAATAGAGTTGACATAGTGTTTCTTTTGCAAATTATAGATTAATTGCAAGCGGTCGTTTAACTGGGTTGCTTCAGAGGGGTTAAAATCTACCTGTTCAAATGCAGATTCTAGATCTCCAATAATATCATCTAATTCTATTTTAACACTAGAAATTCTGTCAGAAAGTTCTTGATATTCTTTTGAATACGAAGCAATTCTAGTTAGTTTTTGTTCTAATGAATATAATAAGTTTTGAATCCCAATATTCTCATCAGTTGTAATTTGAAGTGCTGCTGATAAATTTTGTTGAATCTCTTCTACATTATTTATTTTCTCTAACTTTTCCTCTAAGAACTCTTGCTCGTCTTCAATAAGTTTAGCTTCAAACAATTCGTTATATAAATGAGAATTATAATCATATTGAAGGTGAGCCTCTCGTTGAGCGTGTTGAATTTCTTCTAGTTTCTTTTTTTCTTTGGAATAACTCGCTAACCCACTCTGATAAGAAGCTAGCTTGCCCTCATTATTGGCAACAGCATCTAACAGCTGAAACTGAAACTCCTGATCTGAGACTTGAAGCGTTTGATGTTGTGAATGAATGTCTATGAGCCTAGCTCTGAGCGCTGTTAAAACCAAAAGCGTTACAGGGGTATCATTTATAAAAGCTCTAGATTTTCCTGAGGGAAGAATTTCTCTTCGTAAAATAGTATTACTCTCATAATCGATATCTTCTCTTTCAAAAAAATCTTGTAAATTATAAGTATCTATAGATACTATGGCTTCAATAACACACTTGTTATTGGTGTTTTTCAACGTAAAAGAATCTGCTCTATTTCCTAAAACTAATCCAAGAGCTCCTAGTAAAATTGATTTACCGGCACCTGTTTCTCCTGTAATTATAGATAGACCCGAAGAAAAATCAATGTGTAATTCATTGATTAAAGCATAATTTTTTATAGTGATTGATGCTAACAAATACCTTAATTTTTAAAGATTAAATGTAATTAATTTTTTGGATAATAAACCTTTTTGTTATGAAGATTCGCATTGACTTTTTGTTTACTATAATGCAATTCAAAAAATGAGTCATTTGCCCAATCTTCATATAAATTTCTATAAAAAATACTATTGGGGTCTCCAGACTGTCCGGGTGAGTTGGTTGCTTTAGAATTGTCCCAATCTTTTGTATCTATAACTACTCTAAAACTTGCCCCTGAAGATTGGCTTAAATTTGAACCTGAAGAACCAGGTGTAAAGGCGTTACCTCCCCTTGGATAAGTTTTAAAGCTTATCAAATTATAGATTGAGTCATTCACAATATTTTGAAGTGGATGTTTAATTTTGATATGCTTAAAATCTTTCTGCCCATATATCCAATTCTTTAAATCTTTACCAAACTTTGCCTCTAATTCTTTAACAGATGTAACAAAGGTGTTCTTTAAAAAATCATCTCTTTGCTTAGCTGGAAGTTTGTTTAAATTTTCAATTATTTTAAAGAGTTGAAGAGTTAATAACCCTTGGACACTTTCTGGTACATATTTTTTATGAAATTCTCTAATGATAGTTCGTTCCCAATTTACATAAATCATAGCTTCAACTGAAGCTGTTGTGAGTTTATTATTCCAAGTTAAAAGTCTGTCAAAATATTTTTTAAATGCTATATCTAATGAAGTCTGATTAATCATTTTTATTAACTTTTCTGAAGGTAAAGAATGATAATCTACTTGTAAATCTATCATTTCTTGCATGGTAAATTTATGACTTGAATTCTTTGAGAGTACACTATTTACTCGATCTCCTCTATAGGGATCTGACCATGAAAAACCAATGGCATTCCATTGCTTATACGAGGCTGGTGTAACATTTTGATTGGCAGAGGCGAAGAAACCACTAGACGGGTTTACAACATGAGGCTTTTCTTTAATGGGTAGATATCCATCCCATTCATAACTCCCATTACCTAGAACAGGAACTAGCCCACTATGGGTGTTTCTAATGGGGGCAATGCCAACTGCTTGCCACCCAATGGTGCCGTCCTTATCTGCCCAAACCATATTTTCTCCAGGGATATGACTGTAACTACAAGCTTCTCTAAATTCTTCCCACGATTGAGATTGATTCATGCGCAAAGAAGCTAAATACGGAGACCCTCCTACCTCTAACCATCCACATTTTACAGCATAGGCTCTATTTCTCTTTTCATCTACAAAAGTGACAGGGCCATGAATAGAATACTGCAACACTATTTCCTGATTTTCTTTTCCTTTTACAGCAATTGATTCTTTTATTTCTTTAAAATCTAACCATTCTCCTTTGTGCCAATACTGTTTTGAATTTTTAGGATTTATTTCATACACATACAAATCTTCAGCGTCTGTTCTAAAAACTGTTAACCCCCAGGCACCAAAACCATTATGACCGATTGATATTCCTGGAATTTCTGGTTCACCTCCTCCAATAACATTCCAACCTGGCGCTACCAAATGCGTAATATATCTAAGTGAGGGGGCTACAATACTTCTGTGTGGATCATTGGCTAAAATAGGGGATCCATTGAATGATTTATTGCCTGAAATTGCCCAATTGTTACTTCCTATACTGAACACATCTTCTAAGTCTTCAACCTTCTTAGGTAATAATGAAGCAAGAGCACCTTTTTTCTGATACTGCTCTTGAAGATACTCCTTTTTAAATTTCACAGGAGTTCTGTAAGCATTATACAACCCTAAAATATCTTGGTCTAAATCTTCTTTTCTGATTTTTTTATCAAGTTTTAAAGAAGGATCTTTAGGATGAAGCCACAGTAACTCTTTTACTTTTTCTTCACCAATTCTAGAAACTGCTCTTCCAATATTTAATTCTTGACCAATATTACCCAACAATCCTTGATGTCTAGATATTACAACTTCAGGTGTCCAAAATTCTGGCTGTATGTCTAACAATTCAAATTCTATCGGAAGTTCTTCAGGATGGTTTTTCATTTCTTGTATATAAGCATTCACTCCTTCAGTATAAGCCGTAATAATTTCATACCCATCTTCATGATAATGATTTAATTCCTCTTTTATATCTCCTCTAAATTTAAAAAGCCGAGTACCGATATCTCTTTTTAATTCAGATTCTCCAAAAATTTCCGCAACGGTTCCTGTGGCCTGTCTCCTCCAAATTTCAAATTGAAAAAGTCTGTCTTTAGCGGCTAAATACCCTTGCATAAAAAAAAGATCTTGTTGGTTTTTAGCATAGATATGATTGATACCGTATTTATCTCTTAATACCTCAACTTCGTCATTTAAATCAAGTTGATTTTTTGAAGTACAAGAACACATGAAAATCAAAATAAGAACTAGGAATTTACATCTAATTTTAGTTATGCTATAACGAACTGAAGAAATTGGAAAATGAAAATACTTTTTATAACTCATGAGCTTTCATAATTTGAAACAAAGAAATATAAATATAGTAAATAATACCTTTGAAGATATGTGAAAAATAAGACCTAGTAAATTTAAGGACTAGAATTGAGTAGTGTCTAAAAAAATTAGTACTTATAGTTGCTAATTAATTTTTCGCCACTTTGAACTATTGTTAGGAGATATTTTTTGAAGCACTACCAATAAACGTTGTTTACTTCTGGTGTTTGGCCCATCTGAATAGAGGTTAACAATTTCATCAGATTTTGCATCAAAAAATAGTCTTAAAAGAGGGTTTCCGATTACTTTATTATACAATCTATCTAAAGAAATAACCGAATTTTCAATAGCTCCTTTTCCTTTAATTTTATTCTCTGCTAATTCATCAAACCCTTTTCTATGGTAGTTATACATGGCAGTTCTAAATTGTTTTAAACCAGGAGACAATAAATTATCTATGATTTGAAATCTATTCTGAACACCCACAAGATTAGACCATGCTGAAAGACCACTTTGCTGTGCTTGTAAAGTTACATTTTCAGCCTGCTTTAAGTAAGCATCTCCTCCATTGATGGCAAATGTATCTGCATCTGCTCCTAGAATTAGGTATACATAAAATGTAATGGTAGAAATTAAATTAGAATCAAATCGGGTTGGGTTATAAATAAACTGATCAAATTCGTTATACTTAAAGTTAAAGTCATTATCTCTTATATTCAAAATTGGAGATTCATAGGATGTACCATAAACGGGTCTGGTAGACTGAACCTGAATAGAGCCCTCAAAAGTATTGTTATCTCTTTTAGTGATAATGATATTGATCGCACAATTAATTCGTTCTTGAGCTTTTACAGTTTTATCTGTCCACTTTTTTTGATTTACAAACTCTGAAATTGAGGTTTCTAGAGTTGTAAATACCTGTCTGTTTGAGCCTTGAACTTGATCAAAATTTATAGAAACTTTGCAATTTAATTCTTGAGAACTAACTGTTATTGAAAATAAAAAAATAAAAAATATGAGAATACTACGCATCTATTTTTTTTAATATTTCGTTCATTATATCTAGGGCTACATCTGATTTAGCTTTCATCTCAAAAGGAATAGTATGTTCCTCTTTGTCTATAAATGTAACTTTATTCGTATTTCCAGAAAATCCTGCTCCTTCATCATTCAATGAATTTAAAACAATGGCATCTAAATTCTTTTGTTTTAATTTAGTTAATGCATTAACTAACTCATTGGTGGTTTCTAAAGCAAAGCCAACTAAAAATTGTTCTTTTTTAATAACGCCTAAAGACGCCAAAATATCTTTAGTGGGTTCTAACTCAATAGCTAACGTTTGCTCTTTCTTTTTTATTTTCTCGGTAGCTGCTTTTTTTGGTCTATAATCTGCAACAGCTGCAGATAAAACAGCAATGGTTACCTCAGGAAAATAATGATGACAAGCGGTATACATTTCCTCAGCACTTACAACATCTATTCTATGTATGGATGCATGACAAACTTCTTCAGTGCTCGGGCCAGTTACTAGGAATACTTTAGCTCCTAAATTTGCAGCTGCTTTAGCAATTTCAAATCCCATTTTTCCGGAAGAATGATTTCCTATAAAACGAACAGGATCTATAGATTCATGAGTTGGACCAGCTGTAATTAAAACTTTTTTTCCGTGTAAAGGCATGCTTGACAAAATATCATTTTCCATAAAGGATACAATATCTTTAGGTTCTGCTAATCTTCCTTCTCCAACTAATCCACTTGCCAATTCACCCCGAGTTGCTGGAATCATTTTGTTCCCAAATGACTGAAGTTTATCTAAACTGGTTATTGTAGAAGGGTGTTTATACATGTCTAAATCCATTGCAGGCGCAAAATATACTGGACATTTTGCAGACAGGTAGGTGGCAATTAATAGATTATCACAAGTGCCACTAGACATTTTAGATAATGTGTTTGCGGTTGCTGGTGCTATGAGCATAAGATCTGCCCAAAGTCCAAGTTCTACATGATTATTCCATAACTCGTTTTCTTCTTCTTTACTGTAAAAAGTAGAATGAACAGGATTTCTTGAAAGTGTAGATAAAGTTAGTGGTGTAATAAAATCTTTAGAGGCAGGTGTCATAATAACTTGAACTTCTGCCCCAGATTTTATAAATAAACGAACCAGATTGGCTGTTTTATATGCGGCAATACCGGCAGTAATGCCTAAAAGAATTTTTTTGCCGCTTAAGATAGACATTATTCCGTCTCTGGAGTTCTATGATATACTTTGTCATCTAACCATTCCTCAACAGCAATTGCTGTTGGTTTTGGTAATTTTTCATAAAACTTAGAAACTTCAATTTGTTCTTTGTTTTCGAAAACCTCTTCTAAACTATCATTGTAGGTAGCAAACTCTTCCAATTTCTCAACCAACTCAGTTTTTAAATCAGTGTTGATTTGAACTGCTCTTTTTGAGATAATAGAGATTGCCTCATAAATATTCTCTGTTTTCGATTCTACAATATCCTTATCATAGGTAATTGTGGTTACAGGAGCTTTTGTTTCTTTATAATTCATAATTAACTCTTTACTAACTGTTTTTGTTCATTTTTTATCTCTGTCAATAACTTATCTGAATCTTTCAAAAATTTAGATTCAGGGAAATTCCTTACTAATTTATCATAGGCTGCAATTGCATCCTTAATTCTATTTAATTTTTTTCTTTCTGTACTAACAATAACTAAATCGTGGTAGGCTTTAAATCTAAAATATAGGGCTTCTTCCTTTAATCTAGTTCCTAAATAATCATTGATTAAATTGTCAAAAGCTACAATTGCAGATTTATAATTTCTAAAATCTGTTTGAGCAGTTTTGTAGTATGTTTTTCCTATTTCAAAAGCTTTTGTTTCAAGCTTAAATTGAAGTTCTTTATAATGAATATTTGCTTCAGCCAATCTATCGGAATCTGGATATTCATCAATAAACATTTGATATGCAACTAATGCTTTATTTGTATCTATTTGATCTAAACTAAATAAAGGTGAAGCTAACTTATAACTGTATGCTGACAAAAAAGCTGCTTCTTCTTTTTTTGAGCTATTCGGATAATTTTTTGTAAATCTATCAAAATAATAAGCAGCTGTTGAATAATTTTTTTCGTTAAAATTTGATTGCGCTACCATAAATTGAATTCGTTCCATCTGAGGTTTTCCTCTGTAGGAAGGTATTACTAAATCAAATAATCTTAGGGCTTTACTAAATTCTTTAGTTTCATATTTTTTTACAGCCAACTTATACCTTTCTATTACAGTACCTTTTCCGGCAACACGCTGGTACTCTCCACAAGAATTCAATAATAGAGATAAAGAAAAAATTAGTGCTAAAATTTTGATTTTTTGCATTTGGCAAAAATAAGGTTTTTAAATGGATTACTAAAACGCTTTTTTTTTATTTAAACTTTCAAAACTACGAGTACTCTTCTACTTGGTTAGAGTTAAGTAATTTATGAGGTAAAAACAATTGCAATTACGTACAAAAAATTTCAATTCTTTGCTAATAAATTATTAAAGGTTTGTTAATTTGAATCTGGCTCAGCATGAGTTCCAATAAGACTTTTAACATCATTATCAAACAAGTATAGCCCCCCTTTGTCGTCTCCAATTAAATTAATTTTATCCAAAATATTTCTAGCTAGTGCTTCTTCTTCAATCTGCTCAGAAACATACCATTGTAAAAAATTATGTGTTGCATAATCTTTTTGTTTAAGGGTAATGTCTACCAAATCATTGATAGATTTAGAAACTTTTACCTCATGCTGAAATAAATTTTCAAACATTTCTTTAAAAGAGCCAAATTCAGCTGGCGGTGCATCTAAAACAGATACTTTTGCATGCCCACCACGTTCATTAATAAATTTGATAAGTTTTAACATGTGTTCTCTTTCTTCATCTGAATGAGCATACATAAAAGTTGCCACACCCTCAAAACCAAGAGTTTCTGCCCAAGAAGCCATAGCAAGGTATACTTGAGATGATGCAGCCTCAACGGAAACTTGCTTATTTAAAGCGTCTTCAATAATTTTTGATAACATAATTTCTATTCTAAATTCTTTACAAAATTAATGATTTCTTTTTGAAGTTTCTCTGAAGCTTTCACTAGAGGTAATCTAACCTCAGATGTTGTAAGATTTAATGCTCCAAGCACTGTTTTAATTCCTGCTGGATTATTCTCAGAGAAAATCAAATTAATTACTTCCATTAATTTAAAATGAATTTTATACGCTTCTTTATTTTTCCCATTCAAACCTAACCTAATTAAGGTTGAAAAATCTTTAGGAAATGCCTGTCCAATGACTGATATTACACCTGATGCCCCAGCTAATACAACATTTAATGCTAAATCATCATCTCCAGAAATGATTAAAAAATCTTTAGGCTTATTTTTAATTAATTCCAGGTATTGTTGAACATTGTTTCCTGCCTCCTTTACAGCTAGAATATTTTCAAAATTTTTAGCCAAACGAAGGGTGGTGGTTGGTTCCATATTTTGAGAGGTACGACCCGGAACATTATATAGAATAATGGGCTTTGGACTTGCTAAAGCAATGGCTTCGAAATGGCGGTAAAACCCTTCTTGGGTGGGTTTATTATAATAGGGAGCTACTGATAAAATAGCATCAATGTGTGATAAGTCTTCAGAGAGAATTTCTTCAATTACTGAAGCAGTATTATTTCCTCCAATACCTAAAACCAGAGGAAGTCTTCCTTTATTTGTTGTGACAACAACATCAATAATTTTTAGTCTTTCTTCTTTTGAAATAGTAGCACTTTCTCCTGTAGTTCCATTAATTACAAGATAATCAACACCATTAATAATATTGAATTCTACAAGTTTAGTCAAAGCTAAAAAATCAACTGACAAATCTTTTTTAAAAGGTGTTATAAGTGCGACTCCTGTTCCTATAAATTTCTGCATATAAATCAGTTTAATTTTGCGTAAAAATACACTATTAAGTAGATTTCTAGCCTCGTTATTAAGGAATAAGTCTAATTTTTACTAATTTTTAAACTTTGTTAAATTTTAAACGATTAAAACTTTTGAAGTATTTTTAAATATTTTTTCATTTCATCAAAAAATAAATCAACTTGATCTTCATCACATGCTATATCTAAATTAAAAAAACCTGTATTTGCATCAGAAAAACCAACTTTAAAAGTAGCCTCAGAAGAAGCTTCTGCATACTCCAAAAAAATATTTTTTTTTGGATAATAACAAATCAACAAATCAAATTGAATCTCTAAGAAACTTTGTAAACTGGTGTCAAAAACTTGACCTTTCCAGTTAAAATCTTTTTCGGAAAAGTGTTTGTATGATTTTTTGTGTTCTTTAGAAAACTTTCTGAAACTATATATTTTTGGGTTTCTAAGTTTTAACTTTTCTAGCAAAATATTAGAAAACTCAAATTTTTGAAAAAAAATATCAGAAGTAATTATGCCAACAGTTTTAATTTTTTTGTCCGTACTTATAGAGGAAGATACTTTTGTTTGACAAAACTGTTCGATCTTCTTTTTTAAATAATGATGTTTTAATTTTGCTTTTAGCATAGGTTCAATTAGACAAAAAAACTATCTTGTCATCACAAATATAATTAAAACCAATTGTGTTCTTATGAAAAAAACTTTGTTTCTTTTTCTAGGTATTTTATCAGTAATTGGATGTAAAAATACTGCTTACGAAGTTTTTGAAATTAAAGCAAAAAAAATTGTACTTAACTCTCAAATCCAACAAGACAGTTCTATAATTGGGAAATTCCTTCCTTATAAAGAGAAAATGAGTGAAGAAATTTCAAAAACTCTTACTTATGCTCCAAATACTCTTGAAAGAACTGATGGAAATCTTCAAAGTACACTTGGAAATTTAATTGCTGATTTGTCCTACCAAAAAGCTAATGAATTTTTTAAAAATCAAACGGGTAAAGAAGTTGATTTTTCCATGTCTAATTATGGTGGAATACGAGCTTCAATAACAAAAGGAAATGTTACAGTTTCAAATGCTTTTGAATTAATGCCTTTTGATAATACTCTTGTAGTTGTTGAACTTAGTTATGAAAAAATTCAAGAATTATTTGCATATTTTATGGCCAGAAAAAAAGCACATCCACTATCAAATCAAGTTGAATTAAAAATACAAAATAAAACTTATGATGTTCTTATTAAAGGAAAGTCTATTAATAAGAACAAAACCTATTTTGTAGCAACCTCTAACTATTTACAAAAAGGAGGTGATGCTATGAACTTTTTTAAAAATCCTCTGAGTATGTATGATAGTAATTTTTTAATTCGTGATGCAATTATGGAATATTTTAAAAGTAGAGACACCTTAATTTCTAAATTAGATAACCGCATTATTATCAGAAATTAAATTTTAAAACATATATAAAATTGACAAAAAAACATGAAAAGAAGAAAATTTATCAAAAATACCTCTGCTGGACTTGCCTATGCAAGTTTAAGTGGACTTGCTTTTCAATCTTGTAGAACACATAAAAAACATGTAACTATTCTCCATACTAATGATACACACAGCCAAATAGAACCTTTTGAAACTAGTCATCACAAATATGCTGGGAAGGGTGGGGTAGCTAGAAGAGCTGTAATGGTTGAAAAAGTTAGACAAGAAAATCCAAACACTTTACTACTTGATGCTGGAGATATTTTTCAAGGAACTCCTTATTTTAATTATTTTGGTGGTGAGGTTGAGTTCAAACTGATGAGCTTGTTAAAATATGATACTGCTACACTAGGAAATCATGATTTTGATAATTCTATAGAGGGTTTTCATAAACAATTACCCAATGCCTCATTTGATTTTGTTTGTGCGAATTACGATTTTAAAAATACAATCTTAGATACAATTGTAAAGCCTTATAAAATTTTCATTAAAGACGGTATTAAAATTGGTGTTTTTGGATTGGGAATAGAATTACTAAATCTTGTAAACCCAAATTTGTATAAAGAGACCAAATACCTAGATCCAATTGAAATTTCTAAAGATATTTCTAGAGATTTAAAAGAAAAAGAAGCCTGTGATTTAATAATATGTCTATCACATTTGGGATATCACTATAAAAATTCTAATAAAATATCTGATTTAAAATTAGCTGCCGCTACAAAGAATATTGATTTAATTATTGGTGGGCATACCCATACTTTTTTAACTAAGCCTACTTTAATTAAAAATTTAAATAATGAAAATGTATTGGTAAATCAGGTAGGGGCTTATGGATTAAATTTAGGTAGAATTGATTTTTATTTTAATGAAAAGAATGAAAAACAAACCTCAGATAAAAATATAATTCTATAAATTAATTTATTTTAAAATAAATACCCGAACATTGGAATTAGTCTATCATTGAAATAAATTCATCTTCATTTATAAGAGTAATTCCTAAATCCTCAGCTTTAGTTTTTTTACTAGGCCCCATATTATCTCCTGCTACAACAAAGGTTGTTTTCTTTGAAATAGATGAGCTTACTTTACCTCCATTATCTTCAATGGCTTTTTTAAGCTCATTTCTTGTCATTTTATAAAATACTCCAGATACTACAAAAACCTTTCCTTGAAGTTTGTTTGTTTGCCCTATCAGATCTTTTTCAGAGATTTCCAATTGAACTCCATGATATTTTAATCTATTGATCAATTGCATATTTCCAATATCATTAGAAAACTCTAAAATACTTGCTGCTATTCTTTCTCCAATTTCATCTACTGAAATTAAAGCTTCTAAATTGGCTGTCATTAAATTATCTATTGACTTAAAATGTTTGGCAAGTTTTTTTGCTACGGTTTCACCAACAAATCTTATCCCTAAGGCAAATAGCACTTTTTCAAACGGAATTTCTTTAGATTTTTTTATTCCATCAATCATATTTTGAGCAGATTTTTCAGCCATTCGCTCTAAAGGAATTACCTGTGCTGCTTGTAAATCATAGAGATCTGCATAATTTTCAATCAATCCTTCTTTTCGAAGCAAATCAACAGTTTCTCCACCAAGGCCATCAATATCCATAGCTTTTCTACTTATAAAATGCTGAATTCTTCCTGTAATTTGTGGAGCACAGCCATAAGTGTTAGGACAATAGTGCTTGGCATCACCAGCTGATCTAACCAAAGCCGTATGGCATTCTGGACAGTGAGTTATATAAAGAGTTGATTGAGAATACTCTTTTCTTTTAGAAAAATCTACAGCAATAATTTTTGGAATAATTTCACCTCCCTTTTCAACAAAAACAGTATCGTTAACTCTAATATCTAATTTTTCTATTTGGTCTGCATTATGCAAAGAGGCTCTTTTAACGGTGGTTCCAGCCAACTGAACAGGCTCTAAATTTGCTACTGGAGTAATGGCTCCTGTTCTTCCAACTTGGTAGGTAATTTCTTGGAGTACAGTAACTACTTGAGCGGCTTTAAATTTGTATGCAATTGCCCAACGTGGAGCTTTTGCAGTATACCCTAATTCTTCTTGCTGCTGTAAATTATTTACTTTAATAACAACACCATCAGTTTCATAAGGTAAATCATGACGTTTTTGATCCCATTTCTCTACAAAATGAAATACTTCATCGATAGACTTAGCAAGTATAATGGTATCTGGCACTTTAAATCCTACCTTTCTTGAAGCTTCCAAACTTTCAAAATGAGTAGAATATGTTTGTTCATTTGTGACTACTTGATACAACAAACAATCTAAAGGTCTTTTAGCTACCTCTGTACTGTCTTGAAGTTTTAAACTTCCACTGGCAGTATTTCTTGGATTTCTGTATGCCTCCTCTCCATTCATAAGGCGTTCTTGGTTCATCTTTTGAAATCCTTCTAATGGCAAAATGATTTCACCTCTTATTTCAAAATTAGACAGAAAATCTGCATTCAATAGTAAAGGAATAGATTTAATCGTTCGAATATTTGAGGTAACTTCATCACCTTGAAATCCATCACCTCGAGTAACAGCTTTAATAAATTCTCCATTTTCATAAGTAAGATTGATTGAAGCACCATCATATTTTAATTCACAAGTATATTCAATAGCTTCTGTTCCCAAATTCTTTTGAAGTCTTTTTTCCCAATCCAATAAGTCCTCTTTAGAATATGAATTATCTAAAGAATACATCCTGTTTTTATGAGAAAGCGTTTGGAAATTTTTTGTAACGGTTCCTCCTACTCTTTGAGAAGGCGAATTTGCATTGTAAAATTCTGGATAAGCTGCTTCTAACGCCTCTAGTTCTTTTAATTTTATGTCAAATTCATAATCAGAGATTGAAGCATTGTCTAAAACGTAATATTCATGATTATAACGATTAAGAACTTCACGTAAGGAATTTATTTGCTGTTCAACAGAACTCATGGACTCTAAAATTTATTTGTTAAAAATAATCAAAAGAAAACCCGAAACAAAGATGTTTCGGGTTAAAAAAATCATGAAGTTATCAACGATTAATAGTAAGTATATCTTCTGACTTTAGCTATATACTTTGCCAAACGAATAACTTGGTGGCTATACCCATATTCATTATCATACCAAACATATAAAATTACCGTATCTCCGTCAGTTATCGTGGCTTTGCTGTCAAAAATAGATGGAGCAGTTGTTCCAATGATGTCTGAGGAAACTAATTCTAGATCTAAAGAATATTGTATTTGTTCTACTAAATCTCCTTCTAATGCATTGAATTTAATAAAGGCATTAATAGCATCGGTTGTTATTTCTGAGCCTAATTTTAAATTTAATATGACCAAAGAGCCGTTTGGTACTGGCACACGAATTGCATTCGAGGTTAACTTACCTTTTAGTGATGGTAGTGCCTTAGAAACTGCCTTCCCTGCACCAGTTTCAGTAATCACCATATTTAAGGATGCCGCTCTTCCTCTTCGATTTTTACTGTGCATATTATCTACTAAATTTTGATCATTTGTAAATGCATGTATAGTTTCTAAATGCCCTTTTATAATCCCATAATTGTCATCTAAAATTTTTAAAACTGGAGTGATGGCATTGGTAGTACATGAGGCAGCTGAGAAAATATCTTGTGTATCTGGATGATACTTCTTGTGATTAACCCCATGAACAATATTTGGAATTCCTTTTCCGGGGGCAGTTAATAAGACTTTAGATACTCCATTAGCCTTCAAATGTCTGCTTAACGCTTCCTTATCTCTAAAGGCACCCGTATTATCTATAATTAAGGCATCATGAATTCCGTAAGCTTCATAATCTATTTCTTCGGGAGTATCAGCAGCAATCATAGCTACTGTAGTACCATTAATAATTAATGTGCTATTTTCTGTATCAGTTTGAACAGTTCCTAAAAAATCACCATGAATAGAATCTACACGTAATAATGAAGCTCTTTTTTCTAATATCCTTTCGGTGATAACTCCTCTAGTAACAATGGCCCTTAGTCGAAGTTGAGCACCATTTCCCATTTTAGACATTAACTCTCTGGCAAGTAATCTTCCTATTCTACCAAAACCATAAAGCACAACATCTTTTGGCTGAATATCTTTTGCTAAGGTGACATCATTTAATTGACGCTTTACAAAAGCAATTTTATCTTTACTGCCATTGATATCTAAATAACATTCATAAGCCAGTTTTCCAATGTCTAATTTTGAGGATGGTAATTTAATTTCCTGAATTGCTTTTGCAATATCTAAGGCATCGTATATAGAAATTGGCTTAGCTACAAATTCTTTTGCATAATTAATTAGGTTTAATATCTCACTTGAACGTTTATCAACTAAAGTGTTCCTAAATAAGACCAGCTCAATTGACTTATCATACCATAAGTCATTAATAATATTAATAAACTCTGTAGTAGCTCTTCTTATTTTAGCTTGGGTTATAACTTCTTTTTCGTAATTTTTTTCTTTTAACATGTGTATCTATATTACCATTAAATTTTGCACAAAAGTATTTATTTTTTCCATAACACGAAATCGTTTTCGTAATTTATTATAAATAATAAATAAAACCTAAATCTCTGTGATAATATTCACAGAGATCTAGGTTGTTAAAAAAAAACTGGTAGTTAAATTTTAATTTATTAGAAAAAATAAATGCTTGTTTCGTTTTCTAAATCAATCATTTCAACTTTAAAACGATAGCCATTTCTAGAGAGATTATCTAATAATTTAATAGCTTCAGAGGCAGTTACTATTTTCTTCCCATTAATTGAGGTTATGATATATCCTTTTATGCTAGAGGGGCTATCATCTGATAGACCATCTCTAATTACTTTTGCTCCTTTTGGATCATCTATCAATTCTATTCCATATGAACTTGATATGTATCGTTCTATTCTTTTAATTAAGTTTACTGATTTAGTAAAAATCTCTCCATTTCTATCAATAGTTAATTCTACAGATTCTCCTGGTCTTTTAGCTGATAGTTGACCAGTTAATTCAGAAAATTTAGAAATTTTCACCTCATCTATTTGAATAATAACATCTCCCCTTTTTAATCCAGATTTCTCAGCATTACTATTCTCTGAAAAATCTCTGATTCTAACTCCCTCTAAATCATCCTCACTTAAATCTGCAACAAAACCAATAATCGCATCTTGTACTTTACCAAATTCAAGAATATCATCAATAATTTTTTTAGTAATATTGGAAGGTACCGCAAAAGAGTAACCAATATAAGAACCTGTTTTGGATGAAATTGCCGTATTAATTCCAACCAGCTCTCCTCTAGTGTTTACTAAAGCTCCCCCACTATTTCCTGAATTAACTGCCGCATCTGTTTGAATAAATGAATCTGTAGCTGAATTGCCTTGTAAATCTCTACCTTTTGCGCTTACTATTCCTGCAGTTACAGTAGAAGTTAAGTTGTATGGATTACCAACCGCCAAAACCCATTCTCCAATTTTGAGGTTATCTGAATCAGAAAAAGGAATGTATGGTAATGGCTCTATTGATTCAATTTTAAGTAAAGCAATATCATTTTTGATATCTGAACCAATTAGCGTTGCTTTATATTTTTTTCTATTATTTAATGTGATTTCTAGGTCTGATGCACCTTCTATAACATGATTATTGGTTACAATATATCCATCGGATGAAATAATCACACCACTACCTGTTCCAACTTGCTTATTTTTTCTTGAACCGTTGAACAAATCTGATATTGAATTTATCCCCGAAGAAACTGCTGTGTTTTTTACATGAACTACGGCATGAACTGTCTTTTCTGCTGCGTCTGTGAAGTTAGTTGGTGCATAAGAAGCAGTATTTAAATCAAATGCTGTTGAATTGTAATTGGTCTGAAATGTTTGAACTGGAACAAGGTTATCTTTTGAAATACCCCGTGAATTATCAATTAAAGTACTGTAACCAAGTAATGAAATTACACCACCAAGAATAGCTATTCCTAAAAAACTTAAAAATTTTCTCATTGCACGTAAATTTTATTATACCAAAAATAATAATTATCTGAATTTAATCAATAGACTTAACAAATCTTAACGCATTTTAACCCTCTTTTAACAATAAATTATTACTCCGCTTTTGTGTATATTTGATCCATATGAATGTGAGTTTTTACAAATATCAAGGAACTGGAAATGATTTTGTCATTTTTGATAATAGAAAGCTTTTTTTTCCAAAAAAAAACACCCTATTAATTTCAACCTTGTGTGATCGTCATTTTGGTATTGGTGCAGATGGATTAATTCTTTTAGAAAAAGATGAAAACTCAGATTTTAAAATGATTTATTTTAATGCTGATGGACATGAAAGTACTATGTGTGGAAATGGTGGAAGATGTATTGTTGCATTTGCTGAAAAATTACAGTTATTTAAAAAAACAACTAAATTTTCAGCAATTGACGGAATTCATTATGCAGAGGTTAATGATGGTATTGTATCACTTCAAATGATAGATGTTAATGAGATTGAGGTTTCTGAAAATTCAGTCTTCATTAATACTGGTTCACCACATCATGTTGAAATCGTAAATAATTTAGATAATTTTCAAGTAGTTAATGAGGGTAGGAAGATTATAAAAACTAGCTACCAAAATGAAAGCTGTAATATTAATTTTGTTGAACAGCTAAACAATGATACATTTAAAGTAAGAACATATGAGCGTGGTGTTGAGGACGAGACACTTGCTTGTGGCACTGGTGTCACAGCCGTTGCAATTGCTATGCATTACAAGAACATATCATCAAATAATCATATGAAATTGGTTGTTCCAGGAGGTAATTTAGAAATTAAATTTAACGAGCATAATGGAAATTATACTCATATCATTTTATCTGGACCTGCTACATTTGTTTTTGAAGGAAAAATAGCCATACCATCATGATTTTGCAAGGAAAAAAAGTTATATTAAGAGCTCTAGAGCCGGAGGATTTAGATTTTTTATTCACCACAGAAAACAATACTAATTTTTGGCAGATAAGCAACACCCAAGTTCCTTTTTCTAGATTTGTTTTAAAGCAGTATATAGAAAATTCCCATCTGGATATATATGAAGCCAAACAAGTGCGATTAATTATCGAAGAAATTAAAACTAAAACAGCTATTGGTATGATTGATTTATTTGATTTTAATCCGCAACACCACAGAGCTGGTATAGGTATTCTAGTTCATAAAGAATATCAAAAAGCTGGTTTTGCCTCAGACGCACTTTCTCTTTTAATTACTTACTGTTTCAAAACATTAAACCTCCATCAAATCTTTGCAAATATTACACCAGACAATAACCAAAGCATCAAGTTATTTAAAACTTATGGTTTTAAGAAGTCCGGTAATAAAAAAGACTGGTTATTTACTTATGGGGAATATAAAGATGAACTAATATTTCAATTAATTTATGAATAAGAGAATAATTTTAATTGTGATTTCTATTTCACTTATGATCTGTGGAATAATTGGTTATAATTTTTATCAACATATCTTTGGTAATCTAGTTGCTAAAACTGGTGAAATCTATATTAAATCTACCGATAATATTAGTGATGTTAAAACAGCTTTGAATGAGTTTATTGGTAATAAAAATAAATTTAATTGGCTTGTAGAAAAAAAGAACTATCAAAAACCAAAAGCAGGAAAATACATTATTACAAAGGATATGTCACTTAATGATGTTGTTAATTTATTAAGAAGTGGGAACCAAACTCCTGTTAAAATATCGTTTAACAATCAAAATACTTTAGAGAACCTAGCTGGAAGAATCTCTACTCAAATTGAAGCAGATTCTATTTCATTACTTCAATCTTTTACTAATCCTAAGTTCTTATCTGAAGAAAAAATTACTAATGCTCAAGTGTTGAGCTATTTTATTCCTAACACCTATGAGTTATTTTGGAACACTTCGGCAGAAAAATTTACAAATAGAATGGTAAAAGAGTATCATCGATTTTGGAATGATAAAAGACTTGAAAAGGCAAAAGCATTAAACCTATCTCCAAGTCAAGTTATTACATTAGCTTCAATTGTTCAAAAGGAAACTCCTAAAACTATTGAACAACCTCGGGTTGCAGGATTGTATTTAAATCGAATCAAAAAAGGAATGCCATTACAAGCAGACCCAACGATTATATATATCTTAAAACAAAAGAATGGACAAGATTTTACAGTAAAAAGAGTTTTATTCAAGGACCTTAAAATTAAATCTCTTTATAATACTTATTTACACAAAGGGATTCCTCCTGGACCTATAGCAATGCCCGATATTTCAGCAATTGATGCCGTACTAGATTATGAAAAACATAATTACCTTTATATGTGCGTTAATGTAGAAAAATTAGGATACCATGCTTTTGCAAATTCAATGAATCAGCATAAAAAAAATGCTAGAAAATATCAAGGTTGGTTAAATAACCAAGGAATTAAAAGATAAAATGCAAACTATATTTATTTAAAAAAAATCAGAAATTTAAGGATTTATCATTTTTTATCACAATTTTATAATAAACTAGTCATAAAGAAAACAAAATCGCAAAAAAAAATATAAATAATTAAATTATTTATATTCTAAAAAACTCAAAATAAACTGATTATCAGTCAATTATATTTTATATCGTATATTTGCACCCGCTAAACAGAAAGATTTAAGTTATTAGAAGGTTTATTTTTTTATTTATTTTATTTTTAGGATTTATTAATGCTGTTAAAACTCCTGAAAATTATAAATTTCCAGAAAAGAACTCAACTCCAATGGCATTGTTTTCAAATCCTGAAAATGCATATAATATTCCATATTTACATAAAAACTTTGTTGGGTTTAAAGAAGCATTAGCTTTTAAAGAATCTCAAGGAAAGTACCGAGTAGTTAATACTTTAGGATATCTCGGAAAATATCAGTTCGGATCAAAGACACTAGAACGCTTTAAAATTTACAATACCAAATTATTTTTGTATGACCCTAAATTACAAGAGCAAGTATTTATTGCCTACTGTAAAGTAAATAAATGGATTCTTAGAAAAGACATCAAAAGAAGTGTAGGTAAAACCATGAACGGTGTAAAAATTACTGAATCTGGAATTTTAGCTGCTGCTCATCTAAGTGGTGCAGGGAATGTAAAAAAATACCTGCGTAGCAATGGTCAAAAAAATCTTTCAGATGCATATGGTTCATCAATTAAATCTTATATGAAAACTTTTGCTGGATATGATGTGTCTTTCATAAAAGGAGACCGAAAAGCTAGTATATAATATTTATTACCTCTGAATAATAAATATAGCTGGTCTTTTATGTAAATCTGGTGATTGTCTTTTCCAATCAGTAATTGTGAGGGTCTTTATATATTCATTAGGTAAAGTAATGTCTATTGCAAGGCACAATAATGTACCCGGGCTTAAAACTGATTTCAAATCTGCAAACATTTTCTCATTTCGATATGGGGTTTCAATAAAAATTTGAGATTGATTTTTCTCTTTTGATAATTTTTCTAACCCTTTAATTACTTTTTTTCTTTCAGAATTATCTATGGGTAGATACCCATTAAAAGCAAAGTTTTGACCATTTAGTCCAGAGGCCATTAATGCCATTAAAATTGAAGACGGCCCGACTAAAGGAACTACTTTAATTCCTTTTTCGTGAGCTAGTTTAACAATGGTAGCTCCAGGATCTGCAACAGCTGGGACTCCTGCCTCCGACAGTAAACCAACTGAAACACCTTGCTCACAAACATCTAAATAGGTACGTGTTTCTATTTCCTTAGCATACTTATCTAACTTCATAATAAACAAGGAGGATTGTGCTTTTTTTGGTGTAATTTTTTTTATAAACCTTCTGGCTGACTTTTCATTCTCAACAATATAATGATCCAACAATTCTACTATGGTTTTCACAGAATATGGCATAACCTCCAAAGGTTCATTTTCTCCTAAAGTTGTTGGTAGTAAATATAGCTTTCCTCTCATTTATAACTTTTTTATAATGATATCACAGGCTTTGTCTAACAGTTCAAATACATTTTTAAAACCATGACTCCCTCCATAATAAGGATCGGGAACACTTAAATTTTTTGATGGCTTTACTTCATTTAAAATCAATTTAACCTTAAGTAAGTCAGCATCATTTTTAGCCATAGCACATATATTTTGAAAGTTTTCAGTGTCCATTGCATATATTAAATCAAACTCATTAAAATCATTTGTAATAAACTTTCGTGCTCTTTGATTAGAAATGTCAATTCCATTTTTTTTGGCTATTGCTATAGATCTTGGGTCTGGTAACTCTCCAATATGGTAGGCAGCTGTTCCTGCAGAATCTATGAAAAAAAAATCTGAATTTAGCTTTGATTTAAGAATACCCTCAGCCAAAGGAGAACGACAGATATTTCCTAAACAAACCATCAATATTTTTTTCATGTAATTAAATTAAAAAAAATAGATTTTTAAAAAAACTTCTGAGAAATGATTAAAAAGTTAACTTCTTTCTAAGGTCTTCAACATATTTTCTGAATTGCTTATCTGTCTCCGTTAAATTATCTACAGTTTTGCAGGCATGAAGAACTGTAGCGTGATCTCTTTGTCCAATTTGAGATCCAATACTTGCCAAAGAAGTTTTAGTCATTCTTTTAGCAAAGTACATGGCCAACTGACGAGCTTGAACAATATGTCTTTTTCTTGTTTTTGATTGAAGTGTAACAACATCCATATCGAAATACTTTGATACAACTTTTTGGATGTAATCAATAGACACCTCTTTCTTGGTGTTTTTAACAAATTTATCTACTATTTGTTTAGCCAACTCAAGAGAGAATTCTCTTCTATTAAAGGAAGCCTGAGCGATCATTGAAATGATAACTCCCTCTAGCTCTCTAACATTGGATTTGATATTCTTTGCAATATATTCAACAATTTCTTCTGGCATTTCAACTCCATCTCTAAAAAGTTTATTTTGAAGAATAGAAATACGGGTTTCAAAATCAGGTAATTGTAATTCTGCAGACAAACCCCATTTAAATCTGGAAAGCAAACGTTGTTCGATATCTTGCATGTCAACAGGTGCTTTATCTGATGTTAAAATAACTTGCTTACCATTTTGATGTAGATGATTAAATATGTGGAAAAAAACATCTTGAGTTCCTGCTTTACCTGAAAGAAACTGGACGTCATCTATCAGTAAAACATCAACCATTTGGTAAAAATGAATAAAATCATTTCTAGTATTTGATTTTACTGAATCAATAAATTGTTGTGTGAATTTTTCAGATGAAATATATAAAACAGTTTTGTCAGGATATTTATCTTTAATGTCTACTCCGATGGCGTGAGCTAAATGTGTTTTACCTAAACCGACTCCACCATAAATTAACAAAGGATTAAAAGATGTTCCTCCTGGCTTATTAGCTACGGCCATTCCAGCAGATCTTGCCAATCTGTTAGAATCTCCTTCAACAAAATTTTTAAAATTATAATTCGCATTTAATTGAGATTCAATTTTAACTTTTTGTAATCCAGGAATAACAAATGGGTTTCTTAACTCTCTTTTGTTCGCTTCAAGAGGTACTGCTATTTTCTGAGGCTTCAGAGGATCTCGATTTGAACTTGGTATTTTTACAATTTGAGGACGATTACTGCTATACGTATTTTCCATGCGAACATCATAAATTAATTTAGCATCTTTTCCTAATTCTCTGACAAGCGCTACTCTTAAAAGTTTAATGTAATGTTCTTCTAACCATTCATAAAAAAATTTGCTAGGAACTTGAATGGTTAAAGCTTCTCCAGATAACTTTACTGGCTTGATAGGATCAAACCAAGTTTTATAAGCCTGAGGCTTAATATTATCTTTTATAAAAGAGAGACATTCATCCCAGACCGAAACAGCAGTTTTCGTCATAAATATTGGAGAAAATTTAATAATTATTAATGTTTTTTTTGAAGGGGTAAGCTTATTTATAATAAACATTACAAATGTGTGAATAAATTTTAGTAAAAAAAAATCAAATTGCTATTGATTATTAATTATTTTTTACGTAAAATGAAAAACAGTTAATAGTAATAAAAATTGAAAAAATTTTCCACTAAAATTCGTGTTCGGTATGGAGAAACCGATCAAATGGGAGTTGTATATCACGGTAATTATCCAACATATTTTGAAGTTGCAAGAACGGAATGGCTTAGAAGTCTGGGAGTTACCTATAAAAACTTAGAAAATAAAGGCATCATGCTTCCTGTTATTTCACTTTTTTTTAATTTCTTGAGGCCTGCAAAATATGACGATTTATTAACGATTTCTGTTTTTTTAAAAAAAAGACCTCTAGTCAAAATAGAGTTTGATTATGAGATTTATAATCAAAATAAAGAAAAGATATCAACAGGTAATTCTGTTTTAGCCTTTATAGACATGAAAACTAACAAACCAATAAAATGTCCAGATTATATTTTAGAACAATTAGATTTCTAATTTTTGAATTTCTACTTTATAGAAAGCTTCAAAAATCTTTACTACTTTATTAGCTTTTGATTTTCTAACTGCAATAATGAACTGACAATTTATCTCTAATTTTTTATTCTGAATAATTATTGAATTTTCTTTGAGAATTCTCAATACTTTACTCATTAAATCATATTCAAAATTTAATTTAAAAGATATATCAATTGTTTTTTCTTTTATAATTGAAGATTCCAATGCTAATCTTGCTGAAGACCTATAGGCATTAATTAGCCCCCCTACCCCAAGTCTTTTTCCACCAAAATACCGAACAGAGACTACTAAAATATTGGTTAATTCAAATGATTGAATTTGCCCATAAATTGGCATCCCTGCAGAATTACTTGGTTCACCATCATCATTCACTCTATATCTAGTTGATTCAACTCCTAATTGCCAAGCATAACAAAAGTGACGAGCAGTATGATGCTTTTTTCTTAAAAACCCCAAAAAATCTTTTATAGAGGCTTCGTCAGTCACTGGGAATGCATACCCATAAAATTTGCTATTTCTATCTTTAAATAGGGTTTCTATTGAGGGTGTAGCAATGGTCTTGTAAAAATCATCCATTAACAGACATAATTAATATGATACTAATTATGGCTATACCAATTCCAACCCAATTTTTGATTATTAATTTTTCATTAAAAATAAATAAGCCAAAAAGAGTTGACAAAATAACAATCCCTACATTGTTTAAAGTAAAAGCCGTAGAACTCTCCATGCCTTCTGTACTAAGTGCCTTAAGTAAATATACAATGGAAAAATAGTTAGGTACTCCTAATAAAATTCCGCCAAAAATAGATTTGAGTTCAAAACTTAATACCCCTTTAATTTTTTGATACAATAAAACTATAACACCCAAAACAAAAGCACATCCAAAAATTGTAGCAGAAAATAAAGGAACTCCTCCCTCTGCAACAAATGACGTTTCCATATACTTTAAGCTAGTATCAATAGCACCTGAACCAAAAAATAAAAGTATTGGAAATAAGAAATCCTTATTCTTTTGAGCTATTTCATTTATTTCTTTAGATGAAGTCAAGTAAACTGCTATAAGTGCCAGTAAAATACCAATTAATTTTATTAGACTTAGGCTTTCCTCGTAATACCAGACTCCAAATACAATAGCAATAACAACAGACATTTTACTAGAAACAGATGCTACTGATAACCCATTTTTTTGAGAAGTTAATGCCATGATATTAAACACAAGAATAAACATAATTCCTAATAAAAAAGCCCCTAAAAACCATGGTTGATTAGGTATTTCTTGAAAAGAAACTGAATTATTTGACAAGTAAAAACCTAACACAGCAGCTGTGAAATAGTTTACGACAATTGCCTGAAAAGTGTTGATTTTTAAAACGTCAAATAATTTAAAAATAACAAATAAAAAACTTGAGATACAAATACTAATAAGTAAGTAAACCATTAATTAAATTCTTTTTTGGAAAACAAATCTACAACATCCTCTGAATTTGGATTTAAATTCCAACTTTTAACACCAAGCTTGATGGCTGTGATTGTATTCTCCTTAGTATCGTCTACAAAGAAAGTTTCTTCAGGTGTCAATTTATTTGATTCAATTACAAATTCATAAATATTTTTATTCGGTTTTCTCAGTTGTATCTCATGGGATAAATAAAATTTTTCAAAACAGTTTTTAAATTCTGAAAATAATTTTCTACCCCAAGTTTTTTTAATCCAAGAAATGTGTAAATCATTGGTATTACTCAACAAAAAAATCCGGTATTTTTTTGAATTGGCTAATGATTTTAAAAAACTCAATCTATAAAGCGGAAAATCTAACAACATAGCATTCCATGCATTTTTAAAATCCATTTCTGAAATAGATGGAAACAACGTTTTAAATGAATTCACAAACCCTTGTGTAGTTAACATCCCCATTTCATATTGCTTGGTTAGTTCCAATAGTTCATCGGTAAATTCATTTACACCTAATTCTTTTAATCTTCTATAAGTAGCCTCCTTATCTAGGTTTATAAATACATCCCCGAAATCAAATACTATATTTTTAATCATTAAAATATGTTTTTAAAACATCACCTTTAATATCTTCTTCGTTTGTATGAATTTTATCAAATTTAGGAGCATTAACTCCCTTATCAAATTTTATTTCACCAGAAAATACTCTGGCCTCATCCCATAAGTTTTCATCAATAAAAGTTTGGAGTGTTTTAGCGCCTCCTTCAACAATTAAAGATTGGATATTATACTTATACAATACTTCACAAATTTGGATGGCTAGAGGTGTTAAAAAATTAATTTTTTCAAAAAACAAATTACCGTTTTCACTAGTTTTTATTTCGTTAATGAAAATTGTTTTTACAGAGCCATCATATACTTTCAAATTAGCTGAGATTTTCAACTTTTTATCTAAGACAACTCTGACAGGGTCTTCACCTTTCCAAGAATGAACACCTAAACCTGGATTGTCATCTAAAACCGTAGTTGTTCCGACTAATATTGCTTGTTCTTCACTTCTCCACTTATGGACTAATTGTCTGGAAGCTTCTTTAGTAATCCAAACAGGGGCTTGAGTTGTTCTTTTTTTGGGAGCTATAAAACCATCTAAAGTTTGTGCCCATTTTAAAATAATATAGGGCCTCTTTTTTGAATGGAATGTAAAAAATCTTTTGTGATGAGCTTTACATTCTTTTTCTAAAACACCAACAACTACCTCACAACCTTCATTTTGGAGTCTTTCAATTCCTCTACCCGCCACTATTTCATTTACATCTAAACATCCAATTACTACTTTTTTAATCTCACTTTTAATAATTAAATCTGCACATGGTGGTGTTTTCCCATAATGAGAACAGGGTTCTAAAGTAACATACATCGTTGCTTTTTTTAAATCTTCAGGATTTTTTAGGGAAGAAATTGCATTTACTTCAGCATGGTTACCACCATAAGGACTAGTAAAACCCTCACCTACAATTTTATCATCTACTACTAGTACAGCGCCAACAGAAGGATTTGGCCTAGTTGTACCTATTCCTTGTTTAGAAATTTCTAGACATCTTTTTATGTAGTATTCGTGATTCAAAAAAAAGTAACTTTGTAAAGCAAAAATACAGGATTAAATGACAAATTCAGATTATATTGTAAGAGAAATAGAACCTCGAGACAATAAACAAATAAAAAAAATAGTGCAACAGGTTATATTAGAAATGGGTGCTCCAAAAATTGGAACTGCTTACGAAGATATCGCTCTAGAGGATATGCACACAACATATCAAAAAGAGAATGCAATTTATTTTGTTGTTGAATACCAAGGAAATGTTCTTGGTGGTGGTGGAATTGCACAACTAGACGGTTTTGATAAAAACACCTGTGAATTACAAAAGATGTACTTTTTAAATGATATTAGAGGGAAAGGTTTGGGAGCACAAATTATTGATAAATGTATGGTGAAAGCTAAAGAATATGGTTTTGAACAGTGCTATTTAGAAACTATGCCTTACATGGTAGCTGCCCAAAAACTATATAAGAAAACTGGATTTAAGTCTATAGATGCTCCAATGGGAAATACCTGTCATTATTCTTGCGATGTTTGGATGATTAGAAAATTATGATATTAAAACAATTTAGAGAACATTTTAACAAATCTCTTGAACATCTGTATCCCATAACAGAAATAGATACCTTTTTCTTTCTGATATTGGAAGAATACTCGGGGTTAAAAAGAATAGATATTGTCTTAAAATCAGATTTTTATATTAACCAAAAGTCACTCAATTTTATGCAGATTGCTACTAAACAATTAGTGCAAGAAATACCAATACAATACATTACAGGAAAAACTGAGTTTTTTGGATTACCTTTTAATGTAAATAAAGAGGTACTAATTCCAAGACCAGAAACTGAAGAACTTGTTGAACGGGTCTTAAAAGAAATTTCCCTCATGAAAACTTGTAATACTACTAAAAACGAAACCATAAATAATAAACAGTTAAAAATATTAGATATTGGTACCGGAAGTGGATGCATTGCTATTTCCTTAAAAAAACAGCTTCCTAATTTAGAAATAAGTGCCATGGATGTTTCCAATAAAGCACTTTGTGTCGCAAAGAAAAATGCCCGACTAAATAACGCAGATATCAATTTCATTCATCAAGACATCTTAAAGACCAATGAATTAGACAAGTTATATGATATAATTGTTTCTAATCCACCATACGTAAGAGATCTGGAAAAAAAAGAGATAAAAAATAATGTATTAAATAACGAGCCGCATCTAGCTTTATTTGTAGATAATAAAAATCCACTTTTATTTTATGACAAAATAGCCGAATTAGCCAAAAAATATTTAATTAAAAATGGCCAGTTACATTTTGAAATCAATCAATATTTAGGAAAAGAAACTATCAAATTATTAGTAGAAAAAGGATTTAAAAATATTCAATTAAAAAAAGATATTTTTGAAAATGATAGAATCATAACGGCTTTTAAATAATTTCTTTATCTCTACATTATCAACTATTTGTATAAAGAAAATTGTTTTTGATAATACAACATCAAAAACAAAATATATCTAGTAAGTTTGTAGAATGATAAAAGAGATTCAACTCCGAACTAACCTTATTGAAGAAAAAAAAGAAGGGACTTTACTACATAAAGCTGCCAAAAAACTGGGAGTTGATTCTAAAGAAATTAATGGTATAAAATTACTCAGAAAATCTATTGATGCCAGAAAAAAAGAAATTTTCTTTAATTACAAAGTAGCGGTTTACATTCAAGAAAACATTCCTGAAAAATCAGTATACTCTTTTGAGTATAAAGATGTTTCTAAAGCTAAAGAAATTCATATTATTGGTTTTGGTCCTGCAGGGATGTATGCAGCATTGCGATGTATTGAGTTAGGATACAAGCCCATTGTTTTAGAACGAGGAAAAAATGTTCAAGAACGAAGAAGAGATATTAAAGCTATTAATCAAGATCATATTGTCAATAAAAATTCTAATTATTGTTATGGTGAAGGTGGTGCAGGGACCTATTCAGACGGAAAGCTATATACAAGGAGCTTAAAAAGAGGAGATGTTAGGCGTATTTTTGAAAATCTGGTTTACCATGGAGCTACAGACCAAATCTTAATTGATGCACACCCTCACATTGGAACTAATAAGCTTCCAAAAATT
>CBFHOD010000021.1:28805-33487 GCA_965657365.1 Flavobacteriaceae bacterium | reverse complement strand
TAAATGATCAAATTCTAATTGATAATCATATTGTAAGTCTTCATGAAGGGTAACTATAGCTTTCTTTATTAAAATTATCTGCCTGTTGTATACATTTAATAAACGAGGGCTTTTAGATATTGATGGTGATACATTTTTAAGTTCTTTGCAAAAGTGAAGTAACAACTCTACTTCTGTTTCCTTTATTTTTGAATAGCGTATGTGCTTTTTTGTAAGCTTAAGTATTTTACGCACACTTTTTCTGATGTAAAAAAAACTTTTTGTATTAATTTCATCAAATAATAAAGTTATGTATTCTTTCACCTTATTGATATACATTTCCTCATCATCTTTATCAAATAATAAGTACGTTAGTAATTCTTTATTTTCTTTCTTAAATTTAGATAATAAAAGACACAATTCAATCAATTCTTGAGAAGACTTATAATGTAATTCGTCTTTAATTTTTTTTATGGTTACTGGTTTCATTAAGTAACTATTTTAAAAAACTATTTAAGAAGGAAGTCGTATTTTTCTCTATTCTTTCTAGAACATTTGAGGTATTTGCTTTTATAAAAACATCCCCTGTAATTTGTTCATATAGTTCAATATAACGCTCAGAAATTTCTAAGATTTTCTGATCAGACATTGTAGGAATTAAATCACCTCCTTTACCTTGGAAACCGTTTTCTATTAACCATTGGCGAACAAATTCTTTGGATAATTGTTTTTGAGGCTCATTGTTGTCTTGTCTTTGTTGATAACCATCAGCATAAAAATAACGAGAGGAATCTGGTGTATGAATTTCGTCAATAAGTACAATTTCACCTTTTTCAGTTTTTCCAAATTCATATTTTGTATCAACTAATATCAAACCGCGTTTTGCAGCGATTTCAGTTCCTCTTTGAAATAATTTTCTTGTATAATCTTCCAAAACTAAATACTCTTTTTCGGAAACTATACCATTTGCTAATATATCTTCTCTAGAAATATCTTCATCATGATCGCCATTTTCAGCTTTTGTAGACGGCGTAATAATTGGTTCTGGAAGTTTACCATTTTCTTTAATTCCCTCTTCCATAGGAACACCACATAAAATTCTTTTTCCAAGTTTATATTCTCTAGCTGCATGACCTGCTAGGTAGCCTCTTATAACCATTTCTACTTTAAAAGGTGAACATAAATGACCAACAGCTACATTTTCATCTGGATTAGCAATTAACCAATTGGGAACTAAATCTTTTGTTTCTTTCATCATTTTAGTAGCAATCTGATTAAGTATTTGCCCCTTATAAGGAATTTGTCTAGGCATGATTACATCAAAAGCTGATAATCTGTCTGAGGCTATCATAACAAGTAATTTATTATCAATATTGTAAACCTCTCTTACCTTGCCCTTGTAGACCTCTTTTTGTTTGGGGAATTGAAAGTTAGTTTCGTTTATGGTATTCATAAAAATTTTTAATAATTGAAAAAAGCAAAAATAGTCAAAGCGTATTAAAATTAATCAGTTTCTATACCTTTATAAGCACTAATAATACTTTTTACTAATCGGTGACGTATTACATCTTTATCATCTAAATATATTTGAGCGATTCCTTCTATATCTTTTAGTGCTAATAATGATTCTTTTAATCCAGAAATTTGTTTTCTTGGAAGGTCTATTTGTCCTGGATCCCCATTTATCACAAACTTCGCATGTTTACCCATTCTGGTCAAAAACATTTTCATTTGATTGTGAGTAGTATTTTGAGCTTCATCTAAAATTACAAAGGCGTTGTCTAAAGTTCTTCCTCGCATAAAAGCAAGTGGAGCAATTTGAATTACACCTTTTTCTAAATATGATTCTAGTTTTTCGTGAGGTATCATATCTCTTAAAGCATCATAGAGTGGCTGCATATAGGGATCTAATTTTTCTTTTAAATCTCCGGGAAGAAATCCTAAATTTTCACCTGACTCTACCGCTGGTCTAGTTAAAATAATTCTTCTGACTTCTTTTTCCTTTAAGGCTTTAACGGCCAAAGCTACAGCAGTATAAGTTTTTCCAGTTCCTGCTGGTCCTACAGCAAACAACATATCGTTTTTCTGCATCATAGAAACCATTTTCCTTTGATTTTCTGTCTGAGCTTTTATATGCTTACCGTTAACACCATGGACTAAAATATCTTTTGCTTTTGCACCGCTAGACTTTTCCTCTTTTCCATTAGATGTTAAAATTCTTTCAATACTGTTCTCATCTAGTTTGTTGTAGCGATTAAAATATTTAATAAGCATCCCTAGGCGCTTTTCAAACTCGTTGAGAAGATCAGACGCTCCGTAAATCTTAAGTTTTGATCCTCGAGCAACTATTTTAATTTTTGGAAAATATCTTTTTAATTGTTCTATAGTGCTATTATGTGCTCCAAAGAAGTCTTTGGGGTTAATTTCAGTAAGCTCAATGATCCGTTCGTTCAAATGTTTTTAGTTTATTGGTTATTATTAAAATAATACAACTTAAAAATAGTGAATAAATTTTCAGAAATGTTTAGCTTTGTGTGAAATTTTTATGCAACTTTTACACATTTAATTAACAGCTAATTTTAATGTCTATAATTACATTAACTACTGATTTTGGAACAAAAGACCACTTTGTTGGTGCTGTTAAAGGAGCCATATATTCAGAATTACCTGACGCAAAAATTGTTGATATTACGCATCATATTTCTCCATTTAATATTACTGAAACTGCTTATATTTTAAAAAACTCGTATAAAAGCTTTCCTGAAGGAACAATTCATATAATTGGGGTTGATTCTGAATTAAGTGACACTAACAAACACATCGCTTTAGCTATAGATAATCATTATTTCGTTTGTCCAGATAATGGATTAATTTGTATGATTACCAAAGATATTAAACCAACAAAGGTTGTTGAAATTAATATTCACGATAGAATAGAAAGTAGTTTCCCTGTGTTGGATGTTTTTGTTCAAGTGGCTTGTTTTATATCTAGAGGTGGAAATCTAACTGTGATTGGAAAAGAAACATCCACTTTCAAGGAAATGACAGAAATTCAACCAAAAGTTAGCCAAGATCAGAAAATAATTACAGGAGGAATTATCTACATAGATAATTATGGCAATATTATAAGTAATATCAATAAAAAACTCTTTGTTGAAATAGGGAAAGGAAGAAATTTTAAAATTTCTGCAGCAAAATATACTTTTACAAAAATAGTTAATAAATATAATGAGGTATTGGGTGAAAATAGTTCAGATTCTCGTCAATTTGATGGGAGTAAATTAGCTCTCTTTAACTCAGCGGGATATTTAGAGATTGCTATCTACAGGAGTAATTTAAGTACAGTTGGGGGTGCAACTACACTCCTAGGGTTGGGTTATAGAGATCCAATAACGATAGAATTTACATAAAGATATGTTGGTGAGAGGTGTAAAAATCAGTTTTCATAAAAAAACCCTTGGTTACTTTCCTATCTAATTTTGGTAATAGAAGATAAAAAGGTTTTAGAATAATAGAATATTAAAACTAAAAAAATAAAATTCATAACAATGCTAGCCATATTAAAAAAAGAATTCAATTCATTTTTTGCCACTTCAATTGCCTATTTGGTCATTGGAGTTTTCTTATTGGTTAACGGGTTGTATTTATGGGTTTTTAATGATGGATTAAATATTTTAAACGCCGGTTTTGCAGACTTAACTAGTTTTTTTTATTTCACGCCATGGTTATTATTATTTTTAGTGCCTGCGATTACCATGAAAACATTTTCAGATGAATTCCAGACAGGAACCATCGAAATTTTAAAGACTAAACCTATTACAAATTTTCAGATTGTCTTGGGCAAATTTTTCGCAGTTGTATTATTAATTATAATTGCTATCATTCCTACCTTTACTTATGTATACTCAATAAATCAATTAGGAAACCCAATCGGAAATATTGATTATGGAAGTACTATTGGATCCTATACTGGATTGTTTTTATTAGCCAGCTCTTTCGCTTCTATAGGAATTTTCACCTCCTCCGTTTCAAAAAATCAAATTGCTGCTTTCTTAACTGGAGCTTTAATAACCTTCTTTTTCTACTTTGGTTTTGATGCCGTTGCAGATTCATTAGGGAATTCATCTTACAGCTTAAAATTATTTGGAATGAATGCACACTTTAAGAGCATTAGTAGAGGCGTAATTGATTCAAGAGATGTCTTATACTTTATGAGCATAATTATTTTCTTTTTATTCATAACCCAACAAAAGTTAATGAATGAATAAAAGATTAAAACATATTTTAATTGTAGCCGTGGTATTAATTTTACTTAATATTATAAATCAAGGGTATTATACCAGAATTGATTTAACCAAAGACAAAAGGTATACCATAGCTAAAGTTACAGAAGACCTTATTAACAAGATCGACAAACAACTCCTTATCAAAGTTTATTTAGAGGGTGATTTCCCTTCAGAATTTAAACGCTTACAAATCGAAACTAGACAGTTTTTGGAGGAATTAAGTGCTAAAAACTCGCAAATTAAAATTCAGTTTATACGTCCAGACAATCAAAGAGAAAAATTAATTAACGCAGGAATGATTCCAAGCCAACTAACTGTAAAAGAGGATGGTAAATTATCTAATGCCATTATTTTTCCTTGGGCAGAAATTTTATATAAAAATAAAACAAGTAAGGTTTCTCTTTTACCAAATGGCAC
>CBFHOD010000021.1:0-28706 GCA_965657365.1 Flavobacteriaceae bacterium | reverse complement strand
CTCACAATCTCAAGAAGATCAGCTAGAAAAGGCTATTGAAAATTTAGAATTTTCTTTTAGTAATGCCTTCTATAAACTTCAAGAAGAAAAAGAAAAAAAAATAGCTATTCTCTCAGGAAATGGTGAATTATCTGATATCCAATTATATTCCTTTTTAAGTGAGGTGAAAAAAAAATACCGATTAGCAAAATTTACCTTAGATTCTGTAACCACAAACCCTAAAAAAACGTTACGTGATCTTCAACAATTTGACCTTGCCATCATAGCAAAACCCACACAAGCATTTACAGAAAATGAAAAGTTAGTCTTAGATCAATATATCGTAAATGGTGGAAAAACACTTTGGATGATAGAAAATGTTCAAGCAGACACAGATAGCTTGTATACTAATGGTAGTATGCTGGCGTATCCCAAAGATCTAAATTTAACTGACTTTTTCTTTGCTTATGGATTACGAGTGAATGCTACTTTACTCCAAGATTTATATGCTGCAAAAATCCCTTTGGCAACAGGAAACCTTGGAAATAAACCACAATTTCAAAATTTATCCTGGTTTTACCACCCTTTGGTGTTAGGAAATCCGAATCATGCCATATCGAAGAATATTCTCCCTGTTAGATTACGATTTGCAAATCAAATAGATACGCTACAAAACAATCTAAAAAATACGCCTTTACTAATGAGTTCAATGTTAACAAAAAAAGTAGGAACTCCTGCTATTATAGAACTTAACAGTATAGCTAACGAACCTAAAGAGGAAGAATATTCAACTGGTTTTCAGATTACTGGACTTCTGACAGAAGGTGTGTTTAACTCAATGTATACCAACAGGGTTAAACCCTTTAATGTAGATAATTTTAGAAAAAAGAGTCTCTACAATAAAATGGTAGTTATTTCTGATGGAGATATTGGAAGAAATCAACTACAAAAAGGAAAACCTTTTGATTTAGCTAGAGATAAATGGACAGATGAACAATTTGGAAACAAAGAATTTTTATTAAATGCAGTAGATTACTTGCTAGATGATAACGGCTTAATTGAATTAAGAAATAAAAATATCCAAATTAATTTGTTGGATAAGAAAAGAGCTTACCAAGAAAAAACGTATTGGCAATTTATTAATATAGCATTGCCTCTTTTGATTTTAATAACTTTTGGATTTATCTTTCATTATTTAAGAAAAAGAAAATATTCTTAAATATCCAATAAATTATCATGTATAAATTGATAATTCAAATCTTCCTGCAGCTTTTTTGAACTTATTATTTTATATTTCAACTGTGAATTTTCTTCAAATATTGGATTCTCAAAGTTTAGACTTTTTCTCGCATTTGTGTAAAAATCTCTTCTGGTAGGGTGATCATTAGAACACGCATTAAATGTTCTACCCCAAAAACCTTGATCAAGTATTTCGTGAATAATTTCGATACAATCTTCTAGATGTATCATATTTACAAAACCATTTGGCTGTGGTATTGTTTTGCCATTTTTAAACCAACTTCCTGGATGCCTGCCAGGACCAAATAAGCCAGCAAAACGAATAATCGTTGTTTCAAAAAAAGTGTTATTTCTAAAAAGATTTTCAATTTTTGAGAGAGGTGTATTCATTGTTACTGTCTCTTCAGTAACTATAGAATTTAATACTGGATAAACTGAAGTGGAGCTAATAAAAATAACTTTTTGGATCGATGACATGTTAATTTGTTCAATGAATCGCTCATATGCATCTATATCTTTTGAAGTTATAGCTATCAAAAGAATATCTGATGCTAAGAATAAATCAAATTCTTCAAATTCTGTAATATCTAACAAAAAAGATTCAATATTCAAAGCCTCTAATTCATTAATTTTTATTTCAGATGTTGTAGATCCCTTTACTAAAAAACCATCATTAATTAATGAAACTGCCATGGGTTTCCCTAACCAACCACATCCAAGTATGCTAACATTCTTCATCGCAACAATTTTCATGCTTTACAAATTTGCAACTCACCACTGCTAATAGAGCTCCTATGATAGGGGCCAATATGTATAACCACAATCCTTTTATATTTCCAGAAACAATATTTGGAGCTAATGAACGAGCTGGATTCATTGAAGCATTGGTTATGGGACCAGCAAAAAGTGCTTCTAATAACACTACAGATCCAATAGCTATTCCAGCCATCATACCTGTTTCTTTACTACCAGTGGAAACGTTAATAATAACGACCATCAAAAAAAATGTAAGTATCAGTTCTAACACAAATGCTCTCCATACGTCAACAGAAGGAATCGTAGCTCCTAGAAGTTCACTTTTCGGAAACAACCACATCAATAATAAACTGGCAGCAAAAGCTCCTGCTAGCTGAAAGAATATATACTTAGGAACTTCTTTCCATGAAAATTTCTTAGCATAGGCAAAAGCAATAGATACTGCTGGATTAAAATGGGCTCCAGATATTTCACCAAAAGCGTAAATCATGGCCATTACGATTAAACCCCAAGTGATTCCTATTCCTACATGGGTTACATCCCCTCCTGTAATCTCATTGATAGTCATGGCACCAGTTCCGCAAAAGATCATCGCAAAGGTTCCAATAAATTCGGCTACATAATTTTTCATTTACATTCGTTTTTATCAAATTTGATATTTATTATGCAAAGATACATTTGTTTAGGTTACCTATTCATTAAGTTTTATCTTGCTAGTTCATTTTTATAAGCCAAAAATCATGAAAATAAATTTCTTATTAATTATTTGCTTTTTAGTTGTCAGTTGCACAACTTCTGAGACAAGTATAAGCTCTTTGAACGAACAAGAACGATGGAATCACAGAGCTGAAAATACTGAAATCATTAGAGATGATTTTGGAATTCCTCATATTTATGGTAAAACTGATGCCGATGCTGTATTTGGTATGTTATATGCTCAATGTGAAGATGATTTCAATCGTGTAGAACGAAATTATATCTGGGCAATCGGTCGATTGGCTGAAATTGAGGGAGAAAAAGCCTTGTATAGCGATGTAAGAGCTAATTTATTTATGACCCAAGAAGAAGCAATTTTAAATTATGAGAAAAGTCCTAAATGGCTAAAAGAACTTTGTGTTGCATTTGCAGATGGTATTAACTTTTATTTAAAAAATCATCCAGAGGTAACTCCTAAATTAATTACTCATTTTAAACCATGGATGCCCATGTATTTTAGCGAAGGGTCTATTGGAGGGGATATTGAAAGAGTGTCTACTAAGAAAATAAGAGATTTTTATGGATCTCAAATAAATTCAAAAAAATTAGCAATTTCTGATGGATTAATTCGCTTAAAAGATGACGAACCAAGAGGTTCTAATGGCTTTGCTATTGGTGGAGAAAAAACAGCTTCCGGAAATGCCATGTTATTAATAAATCCCCATACCTCTTTTTTCTTCAGAGGAGAATCTCATGTGGTTAGCGAAGAGGGTTTAAATGCATACGGAGCTACAACTTGGGGTCAATTTTTTATATATCAAGGCTTCAACGAAAAAACTGGATGGATGCATACCTCTACAGGAACAGACATCATTGATGAGTTTAAAGAAACTATTATAAAAACCAAAGATAAAACTCACTATAAATATGGAGAAAAAATACTCCCGATAGATTCTATTCAAGTCTCATTAAAATATGCTACAATTTCAGGAACCTCATCAAAAGACTTTACTTTGTTCAGAACTCACCACGGACCAATTACTCATTCAGAAGAAGAGCATTGGATATCAACTGCGCTAATGTGGAGCCCTATTAAAGCATTGGAGCAGTCATTTACTAGAACAAAAAAATCAAATCATGATGAATTTCATCAAATGATGGATATCAGAACAAATTCTTCAAACAATACTGTTTATGCAGATGCAGATGGAACCATCGCCTACTATCATGGAAATTTTATTCCTGTAAGAGATGAAAAATTTGATTATACAAAACCAGTAGATGGAAGTAATCCAGCAACAGATTGGAAAGGATTACATGCATTAGAAGATAATATTTTTGTGAAAAACCCTCCAACACATTGGATACAAAACTGTAACTCTACACCATTTAGTTCTGCAGCAGAATACAGTCCAAAAAAAGAAGATTATCCTGAATATATGTCTACTTTTCCAGAAAACTTCAGAGGTATTCATGCAATTCCTCTATTAAAAAAAGCAAAAAACCTAACTTTAAATTCTTTAATTAAATTGGCGTATGACCCATATTTACCAGGAGCAGATAAACTTATCTCAGGATTAATTGAAGCTGCAAAGAAAGTACCTTCACAATCTAAAGATGCTAAGGATGCTATAAAGATGTTGAAAAAATGGGATGCAAAAGTAGCTATAAACTCCATTGAAATGACCTTAGCACAATTTTACATTAATTCATACTATGAATCAGGTAAAATTCCAACCATGTCATTTGGAAAAAGAACCTCGAGATTAGCTCGTTTTGAATATATGAGCGTTCATTCTTCACCTAAGGAACGTATCGCAGTCTTTGAAAAAAGCTTACAACAATTAACCGCAGATTTTGGTTCTTGGAAAACTCCTTGGGGAGAATTTAATCGATACCAGAGAAATGATGGGGAAATTATTCAAAATTTTGATGATACTAAAAAAAGTTTACCTGTAGGTATGGCATCCAGTAAATGGGGTGCTTTGGCTTCATTTGGTACACAGTTTGGAAAAAGTACTAAACGGCAGTATGGAACTTCTGGAAATAGTTTTGTTGCCGTTGTTGAATTTGGAGCAAAAGTAACTGCTAAAACAATACTGGCTGGAGGTCAAAGTGGAGATCCAAATTCACCTCATTTTGATGATCAAACAATACCTTATATAAAAGCTAAATTTAAAGACGTAGCTTATTACAGAGAAGATGTTTTAAAGCGCGCAAAAAAAATCTATAACCCTGGAAAAGAAAAATAAATTGCGTTATTAAAAACTTAAAATAATTGTATTTTTACTTTTTAAAACTTTAAATTAATTATGAAAAAAATTTTTATTACAAAAACTACCCTAATAGCTTTAATAATATCCATATCGCTATCTAGTTGTGACAATGTATCTTCTTCTATTGAAGTAGAAAAAAAACCGACAACTAAATTAAAAATTACCACGCCTCAACCTAGCCCAAAAGCATCAGTAGAGCAACGAGTTGGCTTAACGGATATATCTATAGAATACTCAAGGCCGGGAGTTAGAGGAAGAACTATTTTTGGAGATTTAGTTCCATTCGGAAAAACATGGAGAACAGGCGCTAATTCAAATACAAAAATTACCTTTAGTTCTGATGTTTCTATTGATGGACAAACACTAAAAGCAGGTTCTTATGGACTATATACTGTTCCAAACGAAAATTCCTGGGAAATCATGTTCTATACTGAGTCTGATAATAGTGGTGTTCCAAGAGATTGGGACAAGGCTAAGATTGTTGCAAAGACTAGTGTAGAAGTATACTCAATGCCAATGAATGTTGAGACATTTACCATAACTTTTGATGACGTTTCTAGTACCTCTGCTGTAATAGGTCTTTTTTGGGAAAAAACATATGTTGGAATAAAATTTGAAGTTCCAACGGATAAATTAGTTTCTGAAACTATAGATGCTGTTATGGCTGCAAGCCCTGAAGCTGGAGACTATTATAATGCAGCTATCTATTATAGACAACAAGACATAGACATCAAAAAAGCAAATGAGTGGATGGAAAAAGCAATGTCTTTGACTGAAAAGCCTGCATTTTGGCAATTGAGACAACAGTCTTTAATTTATGCAAAAATGGGTGATACAGAAAAGGCGATAGCAGTTGCAGAAAAATCTTTAGAACTTTCAAAAGCAGCTGGAAATGAAGCTTATGTAAAAATGAATACGCAATCACTTGCTGAATGGAAAACTAAATAGTTTTATTCTACATATAATAAAATTTAAAAGACAGCTAATCGCTGTCTTTTAAATTTTTACTTCTAAGATCAATACGCATGGTTTGCATGGAACAAGTCATTCCTGATTTCTCATAGGCTTTAATTGCAGGAATATTTGTTGGATATACTTCAAGTCTAATTTCATAAATACCTTTTGATAAAGACCAATTGTATAAATAATTCATAATTGAATGATTAACACCTTTGCCCCTAAAATTTTCTTTTGTGAACATAAACCCTAAATAAGAAAATTGATCAAACTGAAAACAATCTCTAGCTTTTTTAATTCTAGCGTACCCACATCCTGCAACCACACCACTAAATTCTGCTATAACAAGTTCTACCATTGGATTAATGATGAGCTTTGGAATATCATAATAATGCGTTTTTGATGCTTTTAGAGTTTTATCCATGGGTCTTTCGGCATTTAAAACTCCCTGCTCAAATTCATATAAAATTGATAAATCTTTTGAGGTTGCTTTTCTGATGGTTATCATTCAGTAAAAAAATTAATAATTTAAATTGATTTGTTTTCTTATTTGATCTAATGTAGTAATTATATCTTTAGAGAATGAAAAACTCATGAGGTCACTTTCTGTTTTATGATCTCTGAGTAATTGATTGAAATGCTCGATTTCAAAATTATATCCAAAAGTTTTAGAGGAAAAATCTATAAGTTCTTCCTTACCATTATGAATTAAAGTAATAGTTGTAGGTTGATGAAATTGCGTATTTACCTTTAGAACACCACGCTCACAGGTAAAAATTGCTTCTGTAGGTGTTTCCTCCAAAAAAGTACTTTTTAAAATTGCTCTAGCTCCATCATAATTAAAAATAATATGACATGACGAATCTGCACCATTATCAAAGAAAGATGCAGTAGCTTCAATAGTTTTGGGTATTCCTAATGATGATAAAGCAATAAATACAGGATAAACCCCAATATCTAATAAACTCCCTCCTCCCAATTCTTTTTTTAATACTCTACTTTCTTTACTATGAGTTGATTTAAATCCAAAATCAGCCTCTAAAAGAATCACTTTCCCATAAGTCTCATTTTTTAAGAAGTTGATTAGGTATTGATAATGAGGTAAAAAAGTAGTCCAAAGTGCCTCCATCAGAAGAGTATTCTCATTTTCCGATACACTTATCATATCTTCTACCTCCTCCAAACTCAATGCAAAAGGTTTTTCACACAAAACAGCTTTTTTGGACTTTAGACAAAGAATTGTATGTTCTTTATGAAAGCTATGTGGTGTGGCAATGTAAACAGCATCTAATAACGGATCTTTTACCAGCAACTCATAGGAATCATAACTCTTAGGTACTTGAAACTCTTTTGCAAAAGAAGTTGCTTTTTCTTTACTTCTAGAAGCGACAGCATACAATTGGGCTCCTTCTACAGTTGCTAGGTCTTGCGAAAACTTGTGGGCTATGTGACCTAATCCTAATATACCCCAACGAATGGTTTTAGTTTCTTGTTTATTCATCTTTTTAACTAAATATTAGTCTTATAATTTTATGAATTATTAGATGATTTTTTTTCTATACTAAGTATTCCTATCAAAATAAATAAAAATAGTAAAACAAGTACATGGTACAATGTTAATTTTAAATAAACAACATCGTAAACTACTTTAATTAATACTATTGATATTAAAACCAATACTGCTTTTACGTTTATACGATTGAATTTAAATGAATACATTAATGCCGAAAAAATAACCAAAATACAACCCACAAAGTTTAACCATAAATAACTAATTACAGGTTCTAAACCTAGATTTTCAGGTTCATATATTCCAAAATAATAAATTAATAATATTAGTATTTGAGTAATTATTGCAGCAACAAAAACTGCATTTCCTTGAACTTTTTTAAAGAAGAATGCCAATAAAAAAATACCCAATACATTTCCATAAAACACAGATCCTATAATATTTACTAATTGAATTAAATTATCAAATAAATTGGCAATACAAGCAATTATGATTGCTAATATACCCCATCCTAGAGTTAACCATTTTGAGGCCTTTACGTAATGGGTCTCATCTCTTCCTCTTACAAAATTTCTCTTGTAAACATCAATAGTTGTTGTTGAGGCTAAGGCGTTTAGTTCAGAGGCAGTTGAAGACATTGCTGCAGCTAAAATAACTGCTAGTAGTAATCCTATGATTCCTTTTGGAAGATTATTCACAATGAAGTGAATAAATACATAATCTTTATCATTTGCTTGAATTTTATCACTTGAAATAGAGGCAACTTTTTCAATAATCTCTTTTGCTCTTCCTTTTAATATGTGGTCTTTTTTATTAAGTGCTATAATTAGATCTCTTTCGGAATTTTGAACACCATCTAATAAAAGTATTTTCTTTTGATTTTCTATATCGATATGTTGTTGTTCAAGGTCTTTATATTCATCATAATACACTGAAGTAATTACAGCTTCATTGGCTTTGGGATTAAAGTTTAAAGGAGATGCATTAAATTGATAAAATACAAACACCATAACTCCTGTTAGCAATATGAAAAATTGCATGGGTACTTTTAACAAACCATTAAATAATAAACCCAGTTGGCTTTCTCGAAGCGATTTCCCAGATAGATAACGTTGAACCTGACTTTGATCTGTTCCAAAATATGAAAGCATCAGAAAAGTACCACCTAAAAATCCTGTCCATACTGTATATTTATTATCTAAATCAAAGGAGAAATCTAATACTTTCATTTTATCACTTGCACCAGCAATATCTAAAGCTTTACTAAATGTGATCCCGTCTGGCATATAGTACATAATTAAAGTAAACGCAGTAACCATTCCTAGAAATATAATTATCATTTGTTGTTTCTGCGTAACATTCACAGCTTTTGTTCCACCAGAAACAGTGTAAAAGATCACAACCAACCCAATAACTATATTAAGGGCTATTAAGTCCCAACCAAGAACATACGATAAAATAATGGCAGGCGCATAAATGGTAATTCCAGCAGCTAATCCACGCTGGATTAAAAACAAAAAAGCAGTAAGAGATCTTGTTTTTAAATCAAATCTAGTCTCTAGATATTCATAAGCAGTGTAAACATTTAATTTGTAATAAATTGGAATGAAAACAAGACATATGATTACCATTGCAATCGGAAGACCAAAATAAAATTGAACAAAGCCCATTCCATCATGGAAAGCCTGGCCTGGTGTTGATAAAAAAGTAATAGCACTAGCTTGAGTAGCCATTACAGATAACCCTATGGTCCACCACTTCGTATCTTTTCCTCCTTTAATATATTCTTCGACACCACTATTCATCTTTCGAGTCTTATAAACCCCATAAAGAACAATGAATAGTAAGGTTGAGAGTAAAACCAACCAATCTAATAGATGTAAATTTGAAACTCCCATAACTAACTAGCGAAAGATTTTGTTATTAAGTAAAAAACAATAATATATGCAACATTCACAATAAGAACAATTGAATAGATTTTTCTCCAATGTTGTTTTTTATTTTTCATAATTATTTTTTTAATTGATTTTGTTGCTGAATGTTGGTTTTTCCAATGGATAAAATATTAGCAAATAATTTATAAGCTCCAGAAACTCCTGCAGGTAATTCTCTAAAAAAACTTAATCCTGTATATATATAATTTCCTTTCCCATATTTAGCGACCAGCAAGCTTCCTTTTTTTGGTTTTTCTCCCTTGTCATTCATTGATAAAATTGGGATATATTCTGAACTCCAAGAATTAGGAAAATACAAACCTCTTTCTTGAACCCATCCATCAAAATCTTTTTCGGTAATCTTATTTGGAAAATTCATAACAGTGTGGTTTTTTTCTAGAATTTCTACTTCAGCATTTTCATCAGTAACTCTTTCTCTTGAAAGATTCAATTTAAAAGGTGCAGCTACATCAACTCTTCTACTTGTATTGTATTGTACAATCATGTTTCCACCTTTTTCAACATATTCAAGTAAAAATTTTTGTTTGTATTTTAAGATTGGTAATGTGTTGTAAGCTCTAATTCCTAAAACAACAGCATCAAATTTTTTCAAATTATCTGTGGTAATCTCTTCCGGATTAATCATTACTACACTATATCCAATTTGTTTTAAACTTTCAGGAACTAAATCTCCAGCACCTCTAATATAACCTATAAAATTTCCAGTTTTTTTAATATTTAAACGAACAACTTTTGCTGATGATTTTTTCAGCACAGTTTGTTTAGGAATGTGATCATATTTAATTTCAATTAGTTCTTTATCAAACCTTTTATCATCAATTAAAACACTCGATTTTATAGTTCCTTCAGAGTCACTAATAGTTGGAGTTATTTTAAATTGAAAGGCTTGAGTATCCCCTTTTTGTTTTATTTCTAAATCAATAAAAGCTGGAGAAACTTTCCAATCTTTAGGTACTTCTAGTAATAATTTCCCTCTAACATTATTAGTACCAGAGCTTACTTCGACTTTGACCATCTTTTCCTTAGCATCTGAAAAAAGTAATACCTTTTCATTTAACTTTGTAGTTACTAAGGGAACTATTTCAAACGGATCGTATAACTCACCTTTATCTCTTCTAGAATATCTATGGATGATGTTTTTTTGAATAGTAATTTGAATAGTATCAATCAATAAATTAAAAAACACTGTTGCTTTTCTGGGTGTTTCGGGCCTACCTATTAATTCTCTTTCATTAACTTGATACATACCAAGTGACCCCTCAGATTGAAGCCAATAGGGGTCAGTATAATTTAAGTTTTTTAAGTTTATAGTTTGTTTGAATTGTTGTTTTTTATTATTTTCTAGCAAAACATCATATACAACATTTTTAATTTTTGCAGTTTTAAAACTTATAGACTCCAAAAAAATTGGCACTTCAGAGTTTCTGTTTAAAACTTCAATAGCAACTTCTACAATATCTTCTGGAACTGCACTTGAACTCTTCGCTGAAGCCTCTAAATACAAACCTGCACAGGCTTCTATAATTTGACTTATTTGTTTTTGTTTAACATCTCTCCAATATTTATTTTCCAGAGATTGGATTTTTTTATAGGCGAGTATTAAATCTTTGAGATGTTTAGCAGGGTTTTCATAATCAAAATTCTTTTCAATATCATATAAAATAACGCCAATCTCTCCTCCACCTTTTACTCTATTCCAGGTCGTATTAATCCCCGCAAAAATATCACTAGTATCTTTTGGTTTATCTCCTTTTAAAAATTCTATGTATTCATTTTGACTTCCTCTAATTGATAACCTTCCAAACCCTTGACATAAATGCTGACTACTTGCTAAAGATGCTACCTCATTATTAGATAATCCTTTCAAAGGGTAAAACACTCCTACATTTACAGACATTAACTTACCTTCCGTTGCCTTTTTAAATTCATCATCAGATTTATAAAACCAAGACGAAGTATTAAAAAATAAGCGTTTGGGTTGCCAAGGTTCTGTAAATTTTAATTGATCTGTAAACTTTGATGAATCATTTACCAAATCAAAAGCTTCCATACTCAACATTGCTGAAGAGGTATGGTGACCATGAGTTGTTCCTGGAGTTCTATGATTAAATCTATTAATAATAACATCAGGCTTAAAGGTTCTAATGGCCCAAACAACATCACTCAAAACTTTTTTTTCATCCCATATTGTTAATGTTTCATCGGGGTGTTTAGAGTATCCAAAATCATTAGCTCTTGTAAATAGTTGTTCACCACCATCAACTCTTCTTGCAGCTAAAAGTTCTTGTGTTCTAATCACTCCTAATAATTCTCTAATTTCTGAACCTATTAAGTTTTGTCCACCATCTCCTCTAGTTAACGATAAATAACTAGTTCTAGCTTTTACGTGATTTGATAAATAGGAGATTAAGCGAGTGTTTTCATCGTCTGGATGTGCTGCAATATACATGGCAGTCCCTAAAAAATTTAATTTCTGAATTTTTTCAAAAATTTGGTTTGATGCTAACTTTTCAGGTTTTTGAGAAAAACCCTTAAAAGTTAGTAGTAGAAATGAAAGAATAGTGAATGTTTTTTTCATTATATAAGGTGGTTTGGATAGTAACAAATGTAATATTTTAAATTTTCTCTTGAAATTAGCAATACTTTTTTTAATCGTTTCAAAAATACACAGTGTTAGTCAAATTTTTTGGCAAAAAAACTATCAACAATACAACTAAAATGTTAATAACAAAATTTTCAAAATCACTAAATTCGAATATCTTTGTAGAACAACCATTCTTAATAAAAATTTAAATGAAATTTATCGTATCAAGTTCGCAACTATTAAGACAACTACAAGTTTTAGGTGGAGTTATTAATAGCAATAATACACTACCTATATTAGATAATTTCTTATTTGAAATTTCTGAAAATCAATTAAAAGTTTCTGCATCAGATTTAGAAACAACGATGACTGCTGTTGTCAGTATAGAATCTGATTCTACGGGATCCATTGCAATATCTGCAAGATTACTTTTAGATACCTTAAAAACATTTCCTGATCAACCTTTAACTTTTAAAACTGAGGGAGAGAGTATTATAGAAATTAGTTCTGATCAAGGGAAATATGATATGGCCTATTTTGGGGGAGATGAATTTCCTAAATCAGTGAGTTTAGAATCTCCAAGTAAAACAATAATTCCTTCCAATGTATTAGCAACTGCGATATCTAAAACTATTTTTGCTGCAGGAAATGATGATTTACGCCCGGTAATGAGTGGAGTTTTCTTTCAATTTAGTACTGATAACCTAACCTTTGTTGCCACAGACGCACACAAGTTAGTAAAATATACAAGAACAGATGTAACTGCAGACAAAACAGCTGAGTTCATTATGCCGAAAAAGCCTTTAAACTTATTAAAAGGTGTCTTAGGTGGTGAGGAAGATGTAATAATTGAATACAATGATGCAAATGCAAAATTTACGTTTGAAAACTTTGTGCTAATTTGCCGCTTAATTGACGGGAAATATCCAAATTATGAAGCTGTAATTCCTAAGGAAAATCCAAATAAATTAACCGTAGATAGAGCGTCTTTTCAAAATTCTGTTCGTCGTGTTTCTATTTTTTCAAGTAAAACAACACATCAAATTCGTCTTAAAATGGCAGGTACTGAATTAAATATTTCTGCAGAAGATCTAGATTTTTCTAACAAAGCTGATGAACGTTTAAGCTGTGATTATCAAGGAGATGATATGCAAATTGGATTTAATTCTCGTTTTTTAAGTGAAATGTTAAATAATTTAACTTCTAGCGAGGTTTTAATTGAAATGTCTTTACCTAATAGAGCTGGAATTTTAACTCCTATTGACGGGACTGATGAAGGTGAAAAAATCACAATGTTAGTCATGCCTGTGATGCTAAATAACTAACAACATATCGAATGAATAAGTATACTATTTCATAGAATAAATTTATGAAATCATATCAAAAAACTGCGACATGACACTGAAGATAAAACCAGTTTAATGTTGTGGTTTTTTATTTATTTTAAACATAAAAAATTATTTAAATTGAATTTCTTAGCGCATTTATACCTATCGGGAAGCAACTCTAAAATTATGATTGGTAATTTTATAGCTGATCATATAAAAGGAAATCAATTTACCCATTTTGGGCCAGAAATTCAACAGGGTATTAAATTACATCGACAAATTGATACTTTCACAGATACTCATGAAGTTACAAGAAGAAGTAAAAGAAGGCTCCACAAGCGTTACGGATTGTTTGCAGGAATTGTCATTGATATTTTTTATGATCATTATTTAGCAAAAAACTGGAATGATTATTCTGAAATTCCATTAAAAATTTATGTAAATTCAGTCTATAATTTAGTAAAAAGTAATAAAGAGATTTTACCAGACAAAACATTACAAATGATACCTAATATGATAAAATATAATTGGCTTTATAATTATAAATATCAAGAAGGTATTAAAAATGTTCTTAAAGGGATGAATCGAAGAACAAATAATAAAGGTCAATTAGATTTAGCTATTAACGACCTAAAAGCATTAGACAAAAATTTTGACAAAGATTTCAAATCATTTTTTAAAGATTTGCAAATTTTCTCTCATCAAAAAATTAAAGAATTACAACTTCAAAATACCCATTCATGAAAAAAATAGTATTCATTTTTATTATCAGTGTTTTAATCACATCCTGTAATGAAAAGTTAGAAAATATTAGTGAAGTAAAAGGTTTAATCACAGAAAAAGCTATGGTGGTTTCTGCCCGTGTTGAAGCCTCTAAAATTGGAACAGAAATTTTAAAAAAAGGAGGTAATGCATTTGACGCTATGATGGCTACAGAATTAGCCTTGGCTGTAAGTTATCCTGTTGCGGGAAACATTGGTGGTGGAGGTTTCATGATCTACAGAAAAAATAATGGCGAAATAGGTGCCCTAGACTATAGAGAAAAAGCTCCTTTGGCTGCATCTAAAAACATGTATTTAGATAAAGATGGAAATGTTATTAAAGGCAGGAGTACCTCTGGGGCAACTGCTGTTGGAGTACCTGGGACCATAGCTGGAGTATTTAAAGCTCAGAAAGAATTTGGTGTATTATCCGTTAAAGAGATATTAACTCCTGTAATAGCTTTAGCCAAAAAAGGAGTTGTCGTTACAAAAAAACAAGAAAAAAGAATCCTAAGACATCAAAAAGCTTTTGAAAAAGTAAATAGAGATTCAATTATTTTTCTAAAGCATTGGAAAGAGGGTGATACCATAAAATATATTGCCTTAGCCAATACTTTAAAACGTATTTTAAAAAATGGAAGAGATGAATTTTACAAAGGAAAAACCTCAAAAAAATTAGCAAAATTTATTCAAAATAATGGAGGAATTATAACGGAAGAAGATTTAGCTAAATATGAGGCAAAATGGCGATCTCCAATTACTTTCACATATGATAATTTAAAAATAATATCCATGTCTCCCCCCTCAAGTGGAGGAATTTGTTTGGCACAAATCATGAATGGTATTGAACCTTATGATCTTGAATCATACGGTCATAACTCTGTAAAAGCAATGCAGGTAATTACAGAAGCTGAACGTAGAGCTTACGCAGATCGAAGTTATTTTTTGGGTGATCCTGATTTTGTAAGTATTCCAAAAGATACACTAATTAGCAAATCCTATTCAAAGAATAGGATGAAATCTTTTTCTTTTGATAGACCAACAGCTTCAAAAGATATCTCTCATGGCTCTGTTGAAATTATAGAAAGCATGGAAACCACTCATTATTCTATTGTAGATCAATACGGCAACGCAGTCTCAGTTACCACAACATTAAATGGTGGTTATGGATCCAAACTTTATTCCTCAGAACTCGGTTTTTTTCTCAATAATGAAATGGATGATTTTAGCAGTAAACCAGGAGAACCAAATATGTTTGGTTTAATAGGGGGTAAAGCAAATGAAATTGCTCCTGAAAAAAGAATGTTAAGTTCTATGACTCCTACAATTGTAGAAAAAAATGGTAACCTTTGGATGGTTGTTGGAACTCCTGGAGGGTCTACCATTATCACCTCTGTTTTACAAACTATTTTAAATGTTCATGAATTTAAAATGGGAATGCAAGAGAGTATAAATCAACCAAGATTTCATCACCAGTGGTTACCAGATATGATTATGATAGAACCGAATCAGTTTGACGCTGATGTTATCCAAGAATTACAAAATAAAGGGTATATAATAGATGAGCGTTTCTCTCGAATTATTGGAAAAGTAGATGCTGTTTTAGTACTAGATAATGGTAATTTAGAGGGGGGAGCTGATCCAAGAGGTGATGATACTGCTGTAGGTTTTTAATGTAAATAGAATAAATTACTCAAAAAATATAACAATGACTCAACCATTTCACTTAGCTATACCAGTAAAAAATTTAGATATCTGTCGAACTTTTTATAGAGATATTCTTCATTGTAAGGAAGGAAGAAGTGATAGGCATTGGGTAGATTTTAATTTTTTTGGACACCAATTGGTAATTCATCAAAAAGATGATTTCGAACCCCAACAAATTTCAAATCCTGTAGATGGTCATGATGTTCCTGTTCCACATTTTGGTGTAGTTCTAAAAATGGATGATTGGGAAAAATTAAGTGAACGATTAAAAAATAATGAAATCAAATTCATAATTGAACCAACTATAAGATTTAAAGGAAAACCTGGTGAACAAGCTACCTTATTTTTCAAAGATCCTGAGGGAAATGCTTTAGAGTTCAAAGCTTTTAAAGATCTTGGACAATTGTTTGTAAGTTAAATGGGCATTTTAGAAACCCATATAGCAAAAAAACAAAAAAATTCAATACGTATACAAGAATACGCCGTAGGTATATTTAATACTGTTGCAACAAAATCTGCTGTTAAAAAAGCCATTAAAAAAAAACTAATCCTAGTAAATGGATTTCCAACAACTACAGCTAAAATTATTAAAGGTGGCGAAAAAATCAGCTTATTAAACCCTCTAAAAAAAACATCTGAAAAACAATTGATTCTTAAACTAAACATTGCTTTTGAGGATGATTACCTTGCTGTAATTGAAAAACCCGCTGGTATTTTAGTAAGTGGAAATACGTTTAAAACTATAGACAATGCTCTACAACAAAACCTTAAAAAAAGTACACAAGAAGATACAGTTAAACCAAGACCAGTTCATCGATTAGATTATCCAACCACAGGTTTATTATTAATTGGAAAAACAAGCTCTAGTATTATAGCGTTAAATCAATTATTTGAAAATAAAAAAATTAAAAAAAAATACCATACGATAACCATTGGAAAGATGAATTCTGAAGGAACTATTAAAACTAACATAAATAAAAAAACAGCGATATCTAATTACAAAACTATACATACCGTAAATTCTCTCAGATTTAAGTTCTTAAATTTAGTTGAAATATCACCTAAAACGGGAAGAAAACATCAACTAAGAAAGCATTTATCAGGTATAGGAAATCCAATTCTAGGAGATCTAGAATATGGAATAGATTCATTAATTTTAAAAGGAAAAGGATTATATTTACATGCGTCTCAATTAGATTTCATACATCCATTCACAAAAGCTAAACTATCAATAAAATCTAATCTTCCTAAGAAATTTAAAACAATTATACATAAATAATAGCCGTAATTCCATCAAAAATATTTTTTCAATTTTCTTATGTCATTACTTCAACGGAATTTTTTATTTCTTATAAAAAAATAAATTGTAATTTTAGTTAAAATTTTTATTACCCTTAAAAAAAAATATAGATCTTATGAAAAGAATTCTAAAAATTATTGGAATATTAATTATAGTTCCAATAGTAGTAATTGGAATTTATTTAGTTAGCATTCATGAGTCTTTACCCAAAGGCACCCTTGGAAAAGAAGCTGATGAGTTAGCAGAAAAAATGATGTCATCCATCAACAAAAAGGCCTTTGATAGTACAGAAATAATAGAATGGAATTTCAGAAATAAGCATCATTATATTTGGAAAAAACAGGAAGGATTAGTAGATGTTTCCTGGGACAATACAACTGTTACAATAAATCTAAATGATTATTCAAAAAGTATTGGTAATAGTTCTGAAGTTATTGAAACTGCTATAAAATTTTTTAATAATGATAGTTTTTGGTTGATAGCTCTTTATAAAGTATTTGATGAAGGTGTAGAAAGAAGTATTGTTAAAGTTGATGGCAAAGATGCATTACTCACAAAATACACTTCTGGTGGAACAACACCAGGAGATTCCTATTTGTGGATTTTAGATGAAAATTATACCCCTGTTTCCTTTAAAATGTGGATACAGATCATTCCAATTGGTGGTATTTCCGCAACTTGGAATAATTTAATTACTGCAGATTCTGGAATTAGATTACCAAAATCACATACACTTTCAATTTTTGGAATGAAAATAGATATGGGTAATGTAAAAGCTTACAATCCTAATGCAGATAAATTAGCTCATAATATATTGAAAGCTATTAAACATGAGGCCTACAAAAATACACGATATATAGATTGGAGCTTCAAAGGAAAACGTTTTTATAAATGGGATAAAAAAAAACATATCATTGATGTTAAATGGAACGATGCTAGGGTGTTATTACATCCGAATAACTTAACTAAAAGTAGTGTTTATCTCAATGGTAAAGAAGTTTCTTACAATGATAATCTTGTAAAAAGAGCTCTCAAATTTTTCAATAATGATAGCTTTTGGTTGGTAGCTCCTCACAAATTATTTGAACCTGGAATTTATCGCAGCATTAGGATGATTGATGGTAAGAAGGCATTGCATGTAAAATATTCTAAAGGAGGAACAACACCCGGAGATTCTTATACATGGATTTTGGATAAAAACTACATACCAACTTACTATAAAATGTATGTTCAAAGAATGAAAAACAAAGGAACCTCTGTAACTTGGGAAGATTGGATAGAAACTGAATCAGGTACGCTACTTCCTAAAAATCACGTATATTTAAGTGGGAAAAAAATAAATATGGGATTGGTAAAAGGATATAATTAAAATGAAATCAAAGGTAATTACAAATGGAATTTTAAGAGCTTTAGCTATAGTAATAGGGGTTACTGGACTTGGGTATTTTTTGTTGACTATTCAATCTGTTTTAGTTTATATAATTATCGCTGCGATCCTATCATTGATTGCCAAGCCTATCATTTTATTTTTAAGAAAAAAACTTAAATTTCCAAATACAATTGCTGTGGTTAGTACCATGGTTCTGTTTGTAACTTTAATATTAGGAATTACAGGAATGTTTATACCGCTAGTTATTGAACAAGGAGAAAGCCTTTCTCTATTAAAAACAACAGCGCTTGAAGAAAATATTGGAAACCTAATTACACAAGCAAACGACTACTTCACGTCTAAAAATATTAATATTTTAAATGAATTACAAAACGCAGATATATTTGCGAGTTTAAAAACAATCCCTAATTTTCTTAACTCTTTAGTTGGAGCACTTGGTTCGTTAAGTATAGGACTTTTTTCTGTGTTATTTATTTCTTTCTTTTTCATGAAAGATAGTAGAATGCTAAAAAATGCTTTATTAATACTCATGCCAAATGGTGTAGAAAACAAATTTTCAAATTCATTAGAGAAAATAAATAATTTATTATCAAGATATTTCATAGGGTTGGTTATACAAATAACCATTTTATTTATAATCTATACTATAATATTATTAATTTTTGGTGTATCTAATGCTGTTGTGATTGCATTCTTATGCGCTCTTTTAAATATTATTCCATACATAGGTCCTTTAATAAGTGCTTTTTTAATGATTGTTCTGACAATGACAAGCGGTCTAAGTCAAAATCTTGACTTTCAATCAGATATTCTTCCAAAAACTTTTTATGTAATGATTGGTTTCATAATTGCTCAGGTTCTGGATAATTTTTTAAGTCAGCCCATTATATTTTCAAAAACAACCAAGTCTCATCCATTGGAGATTTTTTTAATTATAATTATTGGCGGATTATTAGCTGGTCCTTTAGGAATGATTATAGCTGTTCCTTCTTATACTGTTTTAAAGGTAATCTTGAAGGAATTTATGTCTGATAATAAAATTGTTTCATCACTTACAAAGGAAATTTAAACTATTGAACGAAATAATTTTACAGCAAGATATTCAACAATATATCAACGACAATTTAAAAACGGATATTCATAAATTAATTTTAAAAGGTATTCCTTTTGAAGGAGTTACAGTTCAAGAAGTTGCCAATCAATTAATTTGTAAACAAAAATCTGAAAAAAAACTACCCTCTTGGTTTCATGGTGAAAAAATTTATTATCCACCAAAAGTAAATATAGAACAAACATCTTCAGAGATAGCCGCTAGATATAAAATTTCTTTGGTTTCAGGGAAAACACTATTAGACTTAACTGGTGGTTTTGGTGTAGATTCATTTTATTTTTCGAACTCTTTTAATAAAGTTATTCATTGTGAAATAAATAAAAACCTTTCTAAAATAGCTTCATATAATTTTAATCAATTAAATAAAACAAACATAGTCTCTATTAACGAAAACGGAATAGACTACTTAAAAAAATCAAAAGTAACTTTTGATGTTATTTATGTAGATCCTTCAAGAAGAAGTGATTCTAAAGGAAAAGTTTTTTTATTAAAGGATTGTGAACCAAATATTCCAAAATATATTGATTTGTTATTGAACAAAACAACAACAATACTTATAAAAAATTCACCAATTTTAGACATTACTAGTGCAAGCAAAGAACTAAAATTTGTGAAAGAAATTCATATTGTTGCAATTCGTAATGATGTTAAAGAATTACTGTATCTATTGGAAAAAGAATACAATGGAGAAATAAAAATAAATACTATAAATTTTTCAAAAAAGAACACCCAAAAATTTAATTTCCTATTAAATAAAAAAACAATATCTAATTATCAAGAACCCCTAGATTACTTGTACGAACCTAATGCTGCTATCTTAAAATCTGGAGGTTTTCATGAAATCACAGCTCAATTAGATGTTTACAAAATCCATCAACATTCACACTTGTACACATCAAAAAAACATATAAAATTTCCAGGAAGAACGTTTAAAATACTAACAGTTCTTCCCTATGACAAAAAGAAAATTTTAAAAGCATTACCAAATAAAAAAGCAAACGTTACCACAAGAAATTTTAATAAAACAGTTGCTCAAATCAGAAAAGAACTAAAAATTAAAGATGGTGGTAATGATTATTTATTTTTTACAACCAACCTACACAATAAACTTAACTGTATTCATTGTGAAAAACTTTAGTAGTTCAAAATAAGCTCAATCTATAACACCTTACAAACTCCCATTAATAAAGGGTTTTAATTATTTATACCATATTTTTTATTAAATTTGTTATTATAACTTTATAAGTTATTTCATGCAAACAAATACCTACCAAGGACTTCAAATTATTAATAAAAAACAATCAATCACTACAGATGAATTGGTTGTAGAAGCTCCTTTACAGATTAATATTAATAACGAATCGTATACGGTAGTTATGAGAACTCCCGGAAATGATCAAGATCTGGTTCTTGGATTATTGTATGCCGAAGATATTTATAAAAACTCGCTTCCAATACCTTTTAAAATTATAGAAGAAAAATTTAATATTCCTAGTGTTATAAATGTAACGATAACTCCAAATGATTTAGGAAAAGGATACTTAAATAAAAGAACCTTATTGTCTGTTTCTTCCTGCGGTATTTGTGGAAAAAAAGAACTTGATGATATTAAAGTAAGTGGTGAAAAAATGGAACAAAAAGTTAATTTTTCTTCTGAAAAATTATTAAATATGTTTACTTCATTCCAAAAACATCAAGTAACTTTTAAGAAAACTGGTGGAAGTCATGCAGCTGGTATTTTTAATACTCAATTTAAATTACTTACCCATAGAGAAGATATAGGTAGACATAATGCTGTAGATAAATGTATTGGAAGTTTATTGCAATTAAATATATTGAAAAATGGCATATATTTATTGGTTAGTGGAAGAGTTTCCTACGAAATTGTTTCTAAAGCTTTTTTGGCTAAAATCCCAGTAATTGTTGCGGTATCTGCGTGTTCATCTATGGCTGTAGATTTTGCTAAAGAATTTGGTATTAGTTTAATAGGATTTACTAGAGAGAATAAAATGACCGTCTATGCCAATCCTAGCTCTTTAGAAAAAAAATAAAATTATGAGTACTAAAAAAATACACGCACAACCACCAAAAAAACTAACAGGTATAGAATTTGAAAAAATCCCATCTTCAGCTGCGGGTTTTCCAGCTATAAAATCAGCCATTACTCAAATAAAAGATAAAGTAGGCTTAAAAAAAGGCATTGGTTTGTTAGCTAATTTAAATCAAAAGAATGGATTTGATTGTCCAGGTTGTGCTTGGCCAGACCCTGACGAGAAAAGAGCTTTCCTAGCAGAATATTGTGAAAATGGTGCTAAAGCTGTTGCTGAAGAGGCAACAAAAAATAGAGTATCACCACTTTTTTTTGCAACCCATTCAATTTCAAAATTATCAAAATTATCAGATTATGAAATAGGAAAAAAGGGAAGAATCACCCATCCTGTTGTTGTTCATGAGGGAAGAAATCATTATGAAGAAATTTCGTGGAAAGAGGCTTTTAATATGATAGGTAAAGAATTGAAATCCTTACCATCAGCAGATGAAGCAATTTTTTATACTTCCGGAAGAACGAGTAATGAGGCTGCTTTCTTATATCAATTATTTGTACGAAAGTTTGGGACCAACAACTTACCCGACTGTTCAAATATGTGTCACGAATCTAGTGGTGTGGCTCTTACTGAAACTCTAGGTATTGGAAAGGGATCTGTAACCTTAGAGGATTTTAATCATGCAGAACTGGTTATTGTAATCGGGCAAAACCCAGGTACAAATCATCCTAGAATGTTAACTGCATTGGGAGAAACAAAAAAAAGAGGGGGCAAAATCATTACAATAAATCCTTTACCTGAAGTTGGTTTAATGAGGTATAAAGACCCTCAGAATCCACTTAAATGGATTGGTAAAGGACAGAAACTAACCGATATTTTTTTACAAGTAAAAATAAATGGAGATGTTGCATTATTAAAAATAATTTTAAAATTATTGTGGGAAAAAGAACAGAAATCTCCTGGAACTATTTTTGATCATGAATTTATCAATGCCAATACATTGGGATATGACGATTTTATTAAAGATCTTGAGACCTATTCTATTGAAGAATTAATTCCTCAAACAGGTATAGACCTTAAAATTATAAAAGAAGCTGCAACATTAATAGCTGCGAAGAAAAAAATAATTATCTGCTGGGCCATGGGATTAACCCAACATAAAAACTCAGTAGATAATATACGTGAGGTTGTAAATTTATTATTAGTAAAAGGCAGTATTGGTAAACAAGGTGCCGGCACATGCCCTGTTCGTGGACATTCAAATGTTCAGGGAGACAGAACTATGGGTATTTGGGAAAAACCAAAAAAAGAATTTCTAGACAACTTAGAAAAAGAATTTAATTTTAAAGCTCCTAGAAAACATGGATATGACGTAGTAGATGCCATTGAAGCAATGCATCAAAAAAAAGCGAAAGTTTTTATTGGTATGGGTGGTAACTTTCTCTCTGCTACTCCAGATACAGAATATACTGCTAAAGCCCTTCAAAATTGTGAACTCACAGTTCATGTATCTACCAAATTAAACAGAAGTCATTTAATTCACGGAAAAAAAGCATTGATACTCCCATGCTTGGGAAGATCAGAAAAAGATATTCAAGAAAAAAGAGTTCAATTTGTAAGTGTAGAAAACTCAATGGGAGTTGTACATTCTTCTTCAGGACATTTAGCACCTTTATCCGAATCTTTACTCAGTGAACCCGCCATTGTAGCTGGTATGGCAAAAGCAAGTCTGTCTAACACTTCTCTCGACTGGTCTGAATTGATTAAAGACTATGACAACATTAGAAACAAAATAGAAGCTACTATTCCAGGTTTTGAAGATTACAACACGCGAATTAGAAATAAAGGAGGTTTTTATTTACCAAATAATGCAAGAGATAAAGACTTCTCTCCTACGCTAACAGGCAAAGCTAATTTTACACTCAATAGGATTTCAGATATCACCCTGAAAAAGGATCAATTTATTATGATGACCATTAGAACTCATGATCAATACAACACAACTATCTATGGACTAGATGACAGGTATCGTGGAATTATTAATGAGCGAAGGGTTATTTTTATGAACCCCATAGACATGAAAGAGCAAGGGTTAGAAAAGCTAGATGCTGTTGATTTGGTCAGTCATTTTAACAACAAGAAACGTATCGCAAAAAAATTCCTTGTAATTCCTTACAACATTCCAATACAATGTACAGCTACCTATTTTCCAGAGGCAAATGTTTTAGTACCTATTCAAAGTAAAGCTAGAATTAGTAATACACCAACCTCAAAAACCATCATTATTACAATTCATAAAAAATAATTTTTAGAAGTTTTTTATAAAACGAACAGTAATTGGAAGAAATTTAAAAAATACTTCTGCTATTATCATTATATTATTTTTAACAACTAAATGAATCTTCTTTTTTCAAAACCTTTATTATTCATCTAATTTTATGTTTCATTATTATTTATTAAATTAGAACCTACTTAGGTTTATTAAATAGTGATGTGTAAAATTCACTCAAATTAATTATGAAAAAAATTGATCGCAGAAAAGCATTAAAAAATTTAACCATTGGGGTTGGTGGAGCTACGCTACTTTCTAACCCATTAAGTGGATTTGCAACTACAAAAACAAATTCAAAAACTATTCCTTCAACAAAAATTGGAAATCCTAATATTGAAAACCCTGTAACCGCTATTACTTTAGGGGCTGGAAATAGAGGAAACGTTTATGGAAATTACGGAATTGAATTTCCTAAAGAATTAGATATTATTGGTGTAGCTGAACCCATCTCAATTCGTAAAGAACGATATGCAAAAAAACATAATATTCTAGAGGAAAATAGGTTTGATACCTGGGAAGACGTTTTTAAAAGACCTAAATTTGCCGATGCAGTGATTATCACTACACCAGATAATTTACATTATGGCCCTTGTATCAAAGCTCTCGAGTTGGGATATGATGTATTATTAGAAAAACCGATAGCTCCCACCGAAAAAGAATGCCTAGACATCTTAAATTTAGCCAATAAAACAGGTAGAATTGTTGCCGTATGTCATGTCTTGCGTTATGCTCCTTATTTTATAAAATTACGTGAAATGATTCAATCTGGAGCTATAGGAAAACTGATAAGTATTCAGCATTTAGAACCTATAGAACATATTCATATGTCTCATTCCTATGTAAGAGGTAATTGGCATAATTCTAAAGAAACAACACCAATTATTCTTGCTAAATCTTGTCATGATTTAGATATATTAAGGTGGTTGATTGATAAACCTTGTAAAAGTATTGCTGCGTTTGGTAGTTTAAAATGGTTTAAAAAAGAAAATGCTCCAGAAGGAAGTACCAATAGATGTACTGATGGTTGTGCTGTAGAAAAAAACTGTCCATATTCAGCTTTGAAAATTTACAACAAACCTAATGGATGGTCTTCTGTATTTGACTTACCAGATGACATATCTAAGCATGAGGAATATATATTAGAGCAATTAAAAACTACAAATTATGGACGTTGTGTCTATAGAATGGAAAATGACCAACCAGATCATTATATAACATCCATGGAGTTTGAGGATGAAATTACCGCCAACTTTTCTATGGAAGCTTTTACCTCATATCATGGAAGAAGAACCCGAGTTATGGGTTCTCATGGGGATATTACTGGAGATATGACTGAATTTACTCACACAGATTTCTTAACAGGTAAAAAAACCATATGGGATATTTCTGTTGACGAAAATAACAATAGTGGCTATCAGGGAAGTGGACATGGTGGTGGGGATTGGAGATTAGTTACAGATTGGATTAACGCTGTAAAAAATCAAAACTCTAGTCTATTAACCTCAACTATAGATGCTTCTGTAGAAAGTCATATTATGGGATTTATGGCTGAAAAAAGTAGAAAATCAAAACAAATAACACCTATTCAATTAACCTAAATATCTTTTCACATTACAGTCTAAGTTTGGTATGAAAGTAGGTCATGTATTATTTAAAACAAATAACTTAAAGGCATCATTTAAAGCCTTTGAAAAATTAGGTTTCAATGTTGAATATGGCTCTAAAAGTAAACCTCACAATGCTTTAATTTATTTTTCAGAGGGGCCTTATATTGAGCTTTTAGAAAAAGCACCAATATCTCCTTTTATAAAATTAATATTACGTTTAATGGGTAGAGGTTTATTAGTGAAAAGATTTAATTCGTGGGAAAATGCTCAGGAAGGTTTTTTTGAAATTTGTTTAGAAAATATCACAACAAATTTCGCAAAAGAAATAGAGATATTAAATAAATTTAAAGAGGGTTATTTTATTACCAAGAGTAAAAGAGTAGATCCGTCTAATCGGGTTTTAACATGGAAACTCCTCTTTCCAAATGAACTAAGAATTCCTTTTCTTATGACAAAATTTAGTAAAAACCCAAAACCTGACAACTTTGTTCACCCCAATAAAATTAAAAGAATAAAACAAATATCATATGGTACAGATTCAAAATTCATTTCAATCCTCAATGCATTATGTGATGATAGTACACTTCAATTATATGAGGGACAAGGAGTAAAAGATGTTTTTTACGAAAAATAATACTTTACATAAACAAAGAAAGGAGACATGACAACTCCTCTCTTTCGTAAAAATAAGCACAACTACATTTCGGTTAAAAAAATGAAGAGCAACCTAAAAGCCTCACATTTCTGCGAAGCTTGATTTGAATCCGATAGGATTATTTCATGATCCTATAAAGCTACGCTATAAAAATAGAAGCCCTTCAAAAACAAAATAAAAAGATTATTATACAAACATAATTATAGAACAAATCACATAGCTTCACTAAATCCTGCAGATCCCCACCACTCTCCGTATGTATCATCATTTTCTAAAATTGTCTCAAAGGTAGGTGGAGAGGTACTCAATACGATTCTGTATAGCTCAGAGGGTGTTATACCATAGAGGACCCCTTGTTCACTTGCAAGACCATAAGTATCTGGTTTTAACGACCCTAATTCTTCATGGGAAACGTAATTTATATCCCCGTCTATTGTGACCTTAAAAAGGATATCTGATCCACTAGGTGTATCCCATGCGATATACATATAATCCCCTAAAATCACAAAATCACCTCCTGCTTGACCCTGATTAAAATCATGCCAAATATAAGGCGTTGAGGAGAGTCCTGCATCTAACCTGTACACGGCAGAACTTACTAAATATAAATTGTTAAAATATAAATTGTTTTGTGTATCAAATGATAACGAATTTCCTCCTTGATCTAAAATATCCGTAAGATTACAGTCACTTTCATTTACTTTTTTAATATAACCAAATGATGATGTAAAAAATTCACCTTCAGAATTGACAGCTACATCAGTAGAGGAGCCAGGAAGATCACAAATCAGTGTTATAGTTGGATTTTGTAAAACATCATCAATCTGTAAGATTTTCCCAGAAGAGGTACCGATCAATAATTTAGGATTTACTGGGATTAATTCTTCACTATCAGAATCATCAGAACAGCTGTAAATAATACTTATTCCAAGTAATAAAAAAATAATTTTTTTCATTTTTAGTTTATTAAATTAACAAAAATTTCAACACCAATATATAATATTATCGTCAATAAGTCTTAAAAGTAAGAAGATTATCGGAAAATAAAATGCAGCTTAGCTATTTATTATCAAATACTTAGATGTCTAGTAAGTGTATTTAATATATGTTGTTGTTGTTAAAACCCCTTACTCCTACTGAGTTTTAAGCAACAAAAAAGCCTCACATTTCTGTGAAGCTTTAAGTGAGCCCGATAGGATTAGCTACGTTGATCCCATAAAGCTCCGCGCTGAAAATCAACAAAAGAAACTTCAGTATCACCCAAAATAAAAAAGCAAGCTCTTTATTTTGAGCTTGCTTAGTTTCAACTTTTTGTTGATTTATTTGTGAGCCCGATAGGATTCGAACCTATGACCGCCTTCTTAGAAGGGAGTCTAAAAAAACATATAACTATCTGATTTATATAAACTTAACTGTAATCTTAATTTTTTTCGCACCATTTTTCGCACCAATTAGTTTTTTATAAAAAAACGGATAAACATAAAAACTCCTCTCTTTCGTAAAAAGAAGTACAACTATATTTCCTCTGGAACACAAACTACACAATAATCATCTGGATGTCCATTTTCACCACAACCCCCATTTGAAATCAATGCTTTATCTCCATTAGATAGACATTGATATATCAATCTACCACAACTAAATTTTCCATCACAAGTAGTACCTTCATTATTGGTTTGATATTTTTTCTTTGCGAATGAACCAAAGTCCATTTGATCTCTCGTGGTTCCTATGACCTTATAAATGGAAAATAATTTTTCACTGTTATCCTTACTTATAGTAAAGATTACATCTTCTTTTGGAAAATAATTCCCCAATTCATTTAAAATCTCTATATTTTTTACAACAAAATTTTCTTGTGCTATTTTGCTAGGGGTAGATACACTATCTTCTTGGCTATCACAAGACAAAATAATAAATGATATCATGAGTAAAACTAAATGTATTCTTTTCATAATTTTTGTATTTTAAAATTGATAACGATACAAAGCTATAATTATTACAAATACTGGTCAATCCCTTTAAATGGTGAAATTTACACCCCTGTAAATAGGGAATGCATAGGTGTTTATCAAACACTACAATTCAAAACTTGTGGCTTTCCATTGCCATTATCCCACACCAAAATATAACCAGGATTGGTATTAAAACCTAAGGTCTCTGAGTAATAATTTCCTGTAAAAAAACTCGGCAGATGCATTCTTCTGTGATTGATAGAATCATTTGAAACAATCTTGAATTTACTTCTTTGTGTTACCAAAAGCTTTTCAATAAAAAAATACAAATGTGCCTCAAAGATAAAATTATAGATCTCTTGAGTTCCGTATTTTAAAATTTAAATGATGGTATCCATTTTAAAAAACAGAAAAGCCCAGCAAGTAAAAACTTGCTGAGCTTATTTGTCTGTGAGCCCGATAGGATTAGCTTCGCTGATCCTTAGCGCTCCGCGCTGAAAATCAACAAAAGAAACTTCAGTATCACCCAAAATAAAAAAGCAAGCTCTTTATTTTGAGCTTGC
>CBFHOD010000020.1:26612-34028 GCA_965657365.1 Flavobacteriaceae bacterium | reverse complement strand
ATAAAAGACTATTTAGGTATTGTTACTGGAGAAACAATTATAGGTGCTAATATTTTTAAAGATTTTTTTGCGAGTATAAGAGATATCGTTGGAGGTAGGTCTAGATCTTACGAGAAAGTCCTTAGAGAGGCAAAGGATATTGCTTTAAAAGAAATGACAGAAAATGCAATTGGTTTAGGTGCAAATGCTGTTGTAGGTGTAGATTTAGATTATGAAACTGTTGGTAAAGGAGGGGGTATGTTAATGGTAACCGCTTCCGGAACAGCTATTAGATTGTAGGTAAAAAATCTTTATTCTTCTAATTTTTCATCTTTTTTTTCGTCTTCCTTGGAGGCTTTCTTAAACTCTTTAATTCCACCGCCTAAACCCTTCATGAGTTCTGGTATTTTTTTCCCACCAAAGAATAATAATAAAGCTAAAGCTATAATTACCCACGAACCAATACTTGGCATACCTAAGAGAAATATATTTAACATCATTTTTTTAGTTTATGTTTAGTTAACAAATATACGAAAACCAATGAATCAATTATTCATTTGCTTTATAATTCCTCCAGCCATTTTTTTATTTTTTATAACCTCTGGTTTTCCTTTATAAAGAACAGACCCACCAAAGCTAACTTTTGCAAACAAAGTTTCTCCTGCATAAATTTCTGCTTTTGATCCTGTTCCTGCTTTTACCGAACAGCTGTTAGAGGTCTGCAACCCATATCCATGATAAATGCCATATAAATCTAACTCAATATCTTGGTTTTTTGATGTTCCTATTAGCTCTATAACCCCACCCGTAATTGCTTTAACTTTTAAGTGTTTTGTCTTAATCTGTAATTTTATAAAGGCCCCCTCTTGAGCTTTCACTTCTAAATGGGTTTGGTGTATTTCTTTTCCTATTATTTTTGCCCCCTCATTTCCATCTATAGTCTGAATATCTTTATTATAATACAACTTCACATTTACTTTATCTCCAGCTAACAACTCAGGAAATCTTAAGGCAACCCTTATAATCCCGTCTGTGTTTTTTATTTTTATTTTACTTGATTTATCTCCAGAGACCTCTATTTTATTTTCAGATGATTTAATTAATTCGAGATGGATTCCGTTATAAACTTTTATTTTATAAAACTCTTTTAAATTTTCTGTAATAATGGTTTGAGAAAATAATGTGTTATTAATTATAACAAGCAATATAAGTATGTGTTTTTTCATTTTTTTATTTACAATATATAAATTTTTGTGTGTTTTAAAAACATAACCTACTTAAATTAATAACTATAGAAATTTAAATCTATTGCTCTAAAAGTGTAAAATCCAAGTGTTTTCTTTCTAAATCTGTATGTTTAACTTTTACTCTAACAAAGTCACCTAGTTGATATATTTGTTTCGTACTTTGACCAATAATTGCATATTGTTTTTCATCAAAAATATAATAATCGCTTTTTATATCTCTTATTCTTACCATACCCTCACACTTATTAGATGTAATTTCTACATAAATTCCCCACTCTGTAACACCAGATATAACACCAGAAAATTCTTCATCTTTATGATCTTGCATGTATTTAACCTGCATGTATTTAATAGACTGTCTTTCGGCTTTAGATGCTAATTCTTCTTGTTTGGAAGTATGTTTACATTGATTCTCGTAATGATCTTGATTTGGAGATTTTCCTCCTTCAAGATAATGTTGTAGTAAACGATGTGTTATAACATCAGGATAACGACGAATTGGAGAAGTAAAATGAGAATAATAATCAAAAGCTAAACCATAATGACCAATATTATTTGTAGTATAAACAGCCTTGCTCATTGTTCTAATTGCTAAGGTCTCTATCATATTAGACTCTGGCTTACCATGAACATCTTTTAATAATTTATTTAAGCTTTCTGTTGTGCTTTCTCTAGTAAGTGTATTCATCTTATAACCAAAATTATAAACTATATTCTGTAAAGCAGCCAGCTTTTCTATATCTGGTTCGTCATGAACTCTATAAATAAAAGTTTTATTGGTTGGTTTATTTTTTTCTTTACCTATAAATTCAGCTACTTTACGATTTGCTAATAACATAAACTCTTCTATTAACTTATTTGCATCTTTTGATTCTTTAAAAAACACACCTGTTGGATTTGCTTCTTCGTCTAAATCAAATTTAACCTCAACTCTGTCAAAAGATATTGCCCCTTCTTTCATCCTTTTCTTTCTTAGAATTTTTGCTAATTCATTTAATTTTAAAGTGGCTTCTACTATAGGGTCTGAAACATGATAAGATTCATTTATAATAGATATATTCTCTGGAATAAAACTTTTCTTTGTTTCTATAATAACTTGAGCTTCTTCATAAGCGAAACGTTTATCTGAATAAGTAACAGTTCTTCCAAACCATTCATTTAAAATTTGAGCATCTTTATTTATTTCAAATACAGCAGAAAAGGTTAGTTTTTCCTCGTTTGGACGTAATGAACAAGCACCATTAGATAATATTTCTGGTAACATAGGGACAACTCGATCAACTAAATATACAGATGTTCCCCTACTATAGGCTTCTTTATCTAAAATGGTATTAGGCTGAACATAATGAGAAACGTCTGCTATATGAATTCCTATTTCATAATTTCCATTCTTTAACTTCGTAAATGATAAAGCATCGTCGAAGTCTTTTGCATCTTTTGGGTCAATTGTAAATGTTAAAGCATCCCTCATATCTCTTCTTTTAGAGATCTCTTCTTTTGTAATATTTAATGATAAACTGCTAGCATCTTTCTCAACTTCAGATTCAAATTTATAAGGCAACCCATATTCCAATAATATAGAATGTATTTCTGTGTTATGATCTCCTGGTTTTCCTAAAACCTGGATAATCTTTCCAAAAGGATTTTTAGAATTTTCAGGCCAATCTATAATTTTTACTAGAACTTTTTCTCCATGCTCTGCATTATTAATTCTGGTTTTAGAGACAAAAACATCTACATACATTTTTTGATTATCACATAATACAAAACCGAAGTTTTTACTCATTTGAAGAACTCCAACAAAAGTAGTTTTATCCCTTTCTATAATTTCTATGATGTCTGCCTCTAATTTATTACTCTTGTTTCTTTTATATACATAAGCTTTTACTGTATCATTTTGTAAACCTTTACCTAAGTTATTAGAAGGAATAAAAATATCTTTATCAAAATCTTCTGACACAAAATATCCGTTACCATTTGAGGTAATATCTAAAGTACCAATATGATATTTTTTATCTTCTATAATTTGGTATTTTCCTCGATCAACTTCTTTTATTTTTTTTGTTTCTTTTAGTTCTGCTAACTTTTTAAGAATTTGTGTTTTACCATCTGAATTTGTAATTCCTAGTTTACTAGCTATTTGTTTATAATTATATTGTTTCGTACTATCATTATTAAGAATCTTAAAAATATCTCTTGTTAAGTTTTTTATGACACTACCTTTCTTCTTGTAGATTTTTTTCTTTCTACTCATACTACTTTCTTTAATTTATTATATTTAGAAAAATACATATTTTATATTCATTTTACAGCTATAACAATTTTAATTTAATTTTTTGTGGATAATTTAAATCAAGCTAAAATTATAAATACATGGTTTTTAATTATTAACCCTTTTGCTGGGAATAAGAATTTTGAAAAATCATGGAATAAAATTAAATATTTACTAAAATTAAATAATATTCAATATGCTTTTGCTTTTACTCAATATACAAAACATGAAACTATACTTATTAAAAAGGTTTTAAAAAAAGGATATAGAAATATTATTTCTGTTGGAGGTGATGGAACTTTACATCATATTGTAAACGGAATAATGATGCAAAAATATATAAAAACATCTAAAATTAAACTTGGTATAATTCCTGTAGGCACAGGTAATGATTGGATAAAAACATATAATATTCCTAATTCTATAGAAAAATCAATTGCTGTAATTAAAAAAAATACTACAATTTTACAAGATATAGGCTGTATAACATTATTAGATGGAAAGAAAGAATATTTTAATAATCTTGCAGGAATAGGGTATGATGGATATGTTGTTAAAAACTTAAAGTATTTGAAAAAAGTAGGATCAATAGCATTTTTATTAAGTGGTTTATATAGTTTACTTTCTTATAGGAAAAAGAAGTATTCTATCACTATGGGAGATAAAACTCTAAATAAAAAATGTTTAATGATTGTATTTGGTATTTGTAAATATTCTGGAGGTGGATTAAGAGTGACAAAGAACCCAGATCCTATAGATGGTTTACTTGACATCACAATAGTTAAAAATTTTTCATTTTTTAATTTACTTTTTAATCTTCCTAAATTGTATAATGGAAACATTGTACATCATAAAAAAGTAGACAATTACAAAGTAAAAGAATTAAATATTAGTAATAATAATTCAATTATCGAAGCAGACGGGGAAATCGTAGGAAATGGCTCTTTACATGTAACTATTCTTCAAAATGCAGTTCGATTTGTTATTAATTATATTTAAACTTTATTAACAATCTATAGTATTATTACTTTCTTTTAAATTTTAAAATAAAAATATTTATTTACTATAATAGTTTGTGAATAGTTAATAGAGAAATCTATATATATATTTTGATATGTTATTTATTAAAAATAATACACATCTTATCTTATTTTTTTTCTTTTAAAATATAGATAATCACTATTTATTAACACTACTTATAAATAACTATAAACATTTTTTTTTAATTAAATAAAAGTTAATAAGTGTAAAAAAAAGATGTAAGTAATGTTTATAAGAAGTAATTAAAAAATAATAGTTTTTATTGTGTATGTGATATGAGAACTTGTATTATAATTAAAAATGGATAAATCAAATCTATTTTTTAAAACTTACCTATACTTTTAAACAATTATAAAAACAATGTTAACTAACTAATAAATAAGTAGTTATTAATTAAAATATAAAATTACTTTTTAAACCTGTTGATAACCATATGTATTTGTATTTTTGTTTCTATTAAAAGTATAAAAACCAACTTATTATGAATATTTCTATAGGTAATGATCATGCTGCTACAGCATACAAATTTGAGATTATTAAATTATTAGAATCAAAAAATATTATAGTTAAAAATTACGGTACTGATTCCCATGATAGTGTGGATTATCCAGATTTTGTTCATCCGGTAGCAAAAGATATTGTTTCTAAAAAAGCACAATATGGTATATTGTTATGTGGGAGTGCTAATGGAGTTGCAATGACCGCAAATAAATATAAAGAAGTAAGAGCAGGTTTATGTTGGTCTAAAGAAATTGTGGAGTTAATTAAACAACATAATAATGCTAATGTTTTATGCATTCCAGCAAGATATACGTCAATTCCTCAAGCATTAAAAATGGTAGAAACATTTTTAGAAACAGATTTTGAAGGAGGAAGACATCAAAATAGGGTTAATAAAATATCAGCCTGTTAAATATGATTTTTAATATTAAACAGTTTAAGGATTTATCAACCCATGAGTTGTATACTATCTTACAACTTCGAGCAGAAATTTTTGTAGTAGAGCAAGATTGCGTGTATCTAGATCTTGACAATAAAGATAAAGATGCTTATCATGTGTTAGGAGTTTTAGATAATAAAATAGTAGCATATGCAAGAATTTTTAAACCCGGTGATTATTTTTTAGAATCAAGTATTGGAAGAATAGTTGTAAAAAAAGAATTTAGAAAACATCAATATGGTTATAAGTTAGTTGCAAACTCAATACAATTTATAGAAAAAAAGTTACAAGAAAACAACATTCTTATCTCTGCACAATCATATCTTTCTAAATTTTATAATTCATTAGGTTTTTTTCAAATAGGAGAAGAATATTTAGAAGACGGTATTCCTCATATTAAAATGCTTAGAAATTAAAAGAAACTAGGTACCTCCCTAACCTCACCAAGTTTTAAATTTCCTAACAAAATAGATCCTACTCTAATTCTTATTAACCGTAATGTAGGAAAACCAACGGCTGCTGTCATCTTTCTTACCTGTCTAAATTTACCTTCTTTTAAAGTAATAGAAATCCAGCTTGTTGGTCCATGTCTTTCATCTCTAATTTTTTGTGTTCTATCTTCAAAGTTTGGAACAGGTATCAGAGATGATTTACAGGGTTTAGTAGTATATTTTTTTCCTTTAAAACCAATAACAACTCCACTTTTTAGAATATTAATATCCTCTTGTGTAATACAACCATCTACTTGAACATAATATTCTTTTTCAACTTTTCTACTTCTTATTTCTTCACTTACTTTACCATTAGTTGTCAATAAAAGAAGTCCTTCAGAATTTACATCTAGTCTACCAATTGCCATTGTTTTATATGGAAATTCAAAAAACTCACCTAATAATTTTTTCTGCCTTTTATGAGAATTTATAAACTGTGAAATTGTGCCGTAAGGTTTATGAAAAATAAAGTGTTGGTGCATGACTATAAAAAAGGAAAAAGAGCTATAAATTCATTCAAAAATAATCTTTTTTCATTTATAATTACTAATCAAATTTTGTACCTTGTCATACTTTTTAAAAATTAAACAAGCAGTATTTATGGCAGCAGATAAAGAAAAACAAGCAAAACTAAAAGCTCTTCAGTTAACCCTAGATAAGTTAGATAAAACCTATGGAAAAGGTTCTGTCATGAAAATGGGTGATAGCGTTGTTGAAGAAGTAGAAGCAATTTCGTCTGGTTCCTTAGGTTTAGATTTAGCCCTCGGTGTTGGAGGATATCCAAGAGGGAGGGTTATAGAAATTTATGGCCCAGAATCTTCGGGTAAAACTACGCTTACTTTACACGCAATTGCTGAGGCACAAAAAGCTGGAGGAATTGCTGCTTTTATTGATGCTGAGCACGCTTTTGATCGTTTTTATGCCGCAAATCTTGGTGTAGATATTGATAATTTAATTATATCACAGCCAGATCATGGAGAGCAAGCTTTAGAAATTGCAGACAATTTAATTCGTTCAGGAGCTATAGATATTGTTGTTATAGATTCAGTAGCTGCTTTAACGCCAAAATCTGAAATTGAAGGAGAGATGGGAGACTCAAAAATGGGTCTTCACGCACGTTTAATGTCTCAAGCACTTCGTAAATTAACAGGAACAATTAGTAAAACTAAATGTACGGTTGTTTTTATCAATCAATTACGAGAAAAAATAGGTGTTATGTTTGGGAATCCAGAAACAACAACCGGAGGTAACGCTCTTAAGTTTTATGCCTCTGTTCGACTAGACATTAGGAGAAGAACCCAAATTAAAGATGGAGATCGTGTAATAGGAAACCAAACTAAAGTAAAAGTCGTAAAAAATAAAGTAGCACCCCCTTTTCAAATTGCAGAATTTGATATTATGTACGGAGAAGGAATTTCTAAGGTTGGAGAGGTTTTAGATTTAGGT
>CBFHOD010000020.1:5300-26514 GCA_965657365.1 Flavobacteriaceae bacterium | reverse complement strand
GGTAGAACTTGGTATTGTAAAGAAAAGCGGTTCTTGGTTTAGTTATGGTGAAACTAAACTAGGTCAAGGAAGAGACGCTGTTAAGTCTTTAATAAAGGATAATCCAGATTTAGCAGAAGAATTAGAAGGAAAAATTAAAGAAGCTATTGATAATCAATAAGAATAAAAATTTTTAAAAACCACTAATTTATTAGTGGTTTTTTAAGTTTTATACTCCTGTACTACCAAAACCTCCAGAGCCACGCTCGGTTTCATTCAAGAAGGTTACCTTCTCCCATTTAATTTGTTCGTGCTTTGCAATTACTAATTGAGCAATTCTATCTCCATCATTTATTAAAAATTTATCTAGGGATAAATTAACTAAAATAACCCCAATTTCACCCCTATAGTCTGCATCTATAGTCCCTGGACTATTTAGAACAGTAATTCCTTTTTTAGCCGCCAAACCACTACGTGGTCTTACTTGAGCCTCTAAACCTTTAGGTAGTGCAATAAACAAGCCTGTTTTTATAATAGTTCTCTCTAAAGATTTTAGAGCTATTGGCTCGTTTATACTAGCTCTGAGATCCATGCCAGCAGAAAGAGTTGTTTCATATGCAGGTAAATCGTGATTAGATTTATTAATTATTTGTACATTCATTGTTGTTGTATTGATGAAAACAAATATAATAAATCAACCTAGTAATAGATATTAGATATAAGAATTATTACTTTTGAAAAAAAAATTAAATTTTTAAATGAATAATCAGCCAAAAGTAGCCGTTCTTGGTGGGGGTAGTTGGGCAACTGCCATTGTTAAAATGTTGTGTGAAAACCTAGAGACTGTTGGCTGGTATATGCGTAGTACATACGCTTTAGAACATATTAAAATAAATAAACACAACCCCAACTATTTAAGTTCTGCCGAACTTCATCCGCCTCAATTAGATCTTTCAAACGATATTAACGAGGTTGTGTCTAATTATACGATATTAATTTTTGCAATCCCTTCTGCTTTTTTAACTTTAGAACTTGAAAAATTAACGCAGAGTTTAGAGCACAAAATAACTTTTTCAGCAATTAAAGGAATCGTTCCAGAAACAGGTTTGATTGTTGGGGAGTATTTTTACGAAAAACACAATATTCCGTATAAAAATATTGGAGTCATTACAGGGCCATGTCACGCAGAAGAGGTTGCTATGGAAAGACTTTCATATTTAACAATAGCTTGTCAAGACGAAGAAAAAGCAAAGCTGGTAGGAGGTTGGTTAAAAAGCAGGTATATCCGTGTTAAAATATCAGATGATATTATTGGAACAGAATATGCTGCGATGTTAAAAAACATTTTCTCTATAGCAGCTGGAATATCTCACGGCTTAGGCTATGGAGATAATTTTCAATCTGTACTTATGAGTAACTCAATTCGAGAGATGAAGCGCTTTATAAAAAAAGTTCATAAAATGAAGAGAAATATTAATAACTCTGCATATTTAGGGGATTTATTAGTAACCGGCTATTCTACCTTCAGTAGAAATAGAATGTTTGGTAATATGATAGGTAAGGGCTATACTGTTAAATCTGCAATGTTAGAAATGAGTATGGTGGCAGAGGGGTATTATGCTACTGAAAGTGCTTATAAAATTAAATACAAAAACGGAGTAAGAACCCCTATTATTGATGCAGTTTACGCTGTGCTTTATCAAGGAAAAGATGCTAAAAGAACGTTTGAGAAATTAACAGAAAACATAGATTAACCTTCATAAATTAAATTTAACCTTTTACCAACAGCGTCTTTAATGCTTGAATTAGCTATTTTTGTTATAAATACAACAAGTTGTTATAAATACAACAAGTTGTTATAAAATACAACAAAAATGAAAACCATTCAAGAAGCTGTAGAAAGTACTGTTCGTAAAACCCCCTTTATTGAGGAGGCTCTCAACGAAAAGTTAATAAATGTTTCTTCTTTAGCTAGAATTATACTTCCGGAAGTAGACAAACTATTAAAAAAACAAGTTAAGGTGGGTGCGGTAATGATGGCAATCAATAGACTTTCTCCCGCAAGCGAATTAAGAATACGAAAGAATATTAGAAAGTTTACACTTTCTCTAGGTGATTTTATTGTGCGTTCAGATTTAAGCGACTATACTTATAAAAATACAAAATCACTTTTAAAAGAAATTGCTAAAATTCTAGAGATTACCGCAAACAACAACGATTCATTTATAACTGTTTCAACAGGTATTTTTGAGACAAACATTGTTATTAACCAACCTTTAAAGCCCTACATAAAAGAATTTTTTATACATGAGAAACTAATACATAATATACAAAACTTAGCCTCTATAACAATAAAACTACCAGAGGGTAATTTAGAACAGTCTGGATTCTATTATTTCATTCTAAAACAATTAGCTTGGGCAGATATTCCACTTCAAGAAATAATATCAACAACAAATGAAATGACGATTGTTGTAAAAGAAAAGGATATAAATCAAACATTTGCTATTCTCGTGGATATGAAGAAATAATCCATAATGTTAAAAAATAAAATAATAGAAATCAAAGTGTTATCTTCGTTGTCTATTTATTAAAAATACAAACATGAAAAAAAATTACTTCAAGAAACTATTAATTTTTTCTTTTTTTTTATCAACTTCAATCGTTTTTTCTCAAACGCAAGAACAAATTAGAGAAATTAAAAAAGCTAACAACACACAAGAGTTAAAGAATATAGAAGAATCTTCAAGGCAAGTACATTTAGAAGCAAAAGAGAAGGCTTTAGAAATGGCCTCCCAAAAGGGATGGGCAATAACTTATGTTGAAGATGGGGCTCTTTATGAACTCATGAAGGTGTCTGCTGATAATAAACCTATCTATTATAAAACACTTAACCAAAACGCTGCAATTTCAACTAGAGTAAACCACCTTAATACAGGAGGTAGTTTAGGTCTAGAGCTTGAGGGTCAAAATATGACGGCTTATGTTTGGGATGGTGGCTGGGTTTACACTAATCATCAAGAATTTGATGGACCCGGAGGAGATGACAGAGTCAGTATTGGAGACGATGAAAATCAATACAGCGATCACGGAACACACGTAACAGGTACCATTTTAGCCTCAGGTGTTAACCCTGAAGCAAAAGGTATGGCTCCTCAAGCATATGGGGTTTCATATCGTTGGAATAGTGATATACCTGAAGGTGCAGCAGCAGCAGCAGACGGAATGTTACTGTCTAATCACTCTTATGGGTATCCCTTAAGTAATGTCCAAAATGGCGCAGGTATATATGGTTATGATGCTAAAGAGTTTGACGCCATTATGTACAATGCCCCTTATTATCTTCAGGTGGTTTCTGCTGGAAATGATGGTGGAAACAACTCATCAAACACTGACCCTTTAGAAGGAAATTCACAGTTTGACAAGTTAACAGGAATGAATACGGCTAAAAATAATTTATCCGTTGCCAATGGTCAAGATGCTGACATAGATGCTGATGGAAACTTAATATCTATGAATAGAAATAATGGGAGTTCTGAGGGTCCAACAGATGATTTAAGAATAAAACCGGATATTACTGGTAATGGAACCGCTCTTTTATCTCCTACAAATGATAGTAACGGTTATGGGAGCTATTCAGGTACCTCTATGTCTGGTCCAAATGTAATGGGTTCTTTATTGTTGGTTCAACAACACTATAATAATGTATATGGGTCTTTTATGCTGGGCGCCACCCTAAAAGGACTAGCACTTCATACCGCAGACGATATCACACCAGACAATTCTAATGGATCTTCTCAGGCATTATTTGGGCCAGACGCAACTACCGGATGGGGTTTATTAAATACAAAATTCGCTGTAGAAACAATAAACAATGTTGGTTTTCAGAGTGTTATAAAAGAAAAAACGTTAGACAACGGAGATACTTTTATCATGAATATAAAATCTGATGGAGTAAATCCATTAGTAGCTTCAATTTCATGGACAGACGTTGCCGGAGTACAAAATAATGTTGTAAATGACCCTACCCCGGCATTAGTTAATGATTTAGACATTAGACTTTCACAAGTTATTGATGGTGAAACAACCGAATACTTACCTTGGAGGTTAACTTCTGTGAACACCAATGAGCAAGGGGATAACTTAGTTGACCCATTTGAAAAAATAGAAATTGATGCTGCCTCAGGAGAGTATGTAATAACAATCTCCCACAAAGGAACATTAGTAAATGATTCTCAAAACTATTCACTAATAGTAACCGGTTCGCTTTCAGATATTAATTTGACCAGTATTAATCCTGAAATAATTCAATGTTCAACATCCGACGCCGAATTTAAGTTTAATTATACTCAACAAATCCAAACCACTACAACAATTTCTGTTGACAATTTACCAACAGGAGCAACAGCATCATTTTCTCCTTCTTCAATAAGTGAAAATGGAGAGGTTGTTATGACTGTAGCAAATTTAGAAAATGTTGCTGCCGGTTCATACGATATAAATGTAACAGCAAGTAATGGAGATGAAACACAAATTAAAAAAGTAGAACTAAGAGTGGTGCATCCAGACTTTTTAGACAATCCAATGAGTTTATCATCTCCGTTAAATGAAGAAGCGGGTGTTTTATTCCCAGAGATTGAATTATCCTGGAATGAAAACATAAACGCTGAATCATATACCGTAGAGTTGTCTGACAATCCATCATTTACAAACATTATAGCAACAGCCACTCAGTCCGAGTCAAAGTTTTTAGCTACAGGCCTTACAGAAAATAGTATTTATTACTGGCGAGTAAACCCAACTAATCAGTGCGGGTTAGCTATTTCTCCAGTAGTTTTTAGTTTTCAAACGGCTGGATCTGAGGAATGTACAAATACGTATACTGCAACAGATTTTGATAATGATCGTTTAGGAGGGAGCTCTAGTGTAACAGCTTCATTACCAATTGAGATTACAGATGATTTAACGATTAGTAGGCTAAAAGTTAATGTTGATATTGCTCATGTTGCTATTGGAGAATTAGAAGTACTAATACAAGAACCAGATGTCTTAGGGGCCAACACAACGGTTCTTTTAGAAAATGTATGTGATCAAGTAGCTAATGTTACTGGTGCTATATTTGATGATAACGGACAAGACCTGACTTGTGGAACATCAGACCCGGCGGTTTCAGGAACTATAAAACCCGCACAAAGCTTAGATAGTTCTGCGGGGAAAAGCTCTTTAGGAACCTGGCTGTTAATAGCAAATGATGAAACCTTCCAGAACGGAGGAACTTTTACAACAGGAGCTCTAGAAGGTGCCTCCATTACTGTTTGTATAGCCGAGGCAAATACCTCTGTACCAACTTTTTCTTCTAGTACTGTTTCTGTAATAGCAAATGGAAGTACTGTTTTTACAGATTCTGATATGACTGCATCAACAGATTCAGAAACAGCAGATCAGCAGACCTATACGGTTGTTGTGACCCCAACACAAGGAGAGATTTTAAAAAATGGAGTTGCTTTATCTATAGGAGGAACATTTACACAAGCTGATATAGACTCAGGAAATGTTGCTTACTCAAATTCTCAAACCGTATTATTCTCAGATTCGTTTAAGGTAGACATTACTAATTCATTAAATGGTTGGTTACCAAATCAAGAGGTTAGTATACAAGCAAATACATTAAGCACAAATTCTTATGATTTGTCAAATGTGTCCATATATCCAAACCCTTCTAACGGTGTAATCAATGTTCGTTTTGAGACCACATCAAACGACAATATAAAAATAGAATTATTCGATTTACAAGGTAGAAGAGTTTATCGTTCTAACCATACAAGTAATCAAGCTTTATTTGATGAATCTATAGCTACAGGGAAACTTTCTAATGGTATATATATATTGAATGTTTCACAAGGAAATAAAAGCACAACAAGAAGAATTATTCTTTCAAAATAATTACTCATAACAAAACAAGTGATTTTTATACGAATTAAAATGGGGCTACTAAGTAGCCTCATTTTTTATATAAACTTATGTTTTTATTGAATTAACACACCATGATCCAAAAAAGAAAAAATGATCCCTATGCAGCCCTGAGAATAAAAGAGTTTACTGTTTTTTTATTAGTTCGTTTTGCTTTAGTTTTTGGATGGTCTATGCAGTTTATTGTAATTGAATGGAAGGTTTATGAACTAACAGGAGATCCAATATATCTAGGACTTATTGGCTTAATGGAGATCATACCCGCCCTATCAACAGCCTTGTTTGCAGGTCATATTGTAGATCAAAAAGAAAAAAGGAATTTATTGGCACTATGCATTGCTGCTTTTTCCTTAATAAGTTTTGGTCTCTTTTGGGTTACATCAGATGTAATAAGCAATACGCTTTCTACCCAAACAATTTTATACATCATTTATGCCTTTGTTTTCTTTGGTGGTTTCTTACGTGCTTTTTTTGGCCCCATTATTTTTTCCTTAGTAGCCTTAATAGTTCCTAAAAAAATATATCCAAATGCAGCAACATGGAATAGCTCTTTGTGGCAGATGGCACGTGTTTTAGGGGTTTCTTTTGCTGGTTTTTCAATCAACTGGATTGGTGTTCATTGGTCTTTAAGTGTTATCTTTTTCTTAGTGGCTTTCTCTTTTTTTGTAGTATTCAAAATAAAAAGAAAACCTGTTTTAAACCCAAAGATTGGTGAGCCTATTATACAAAGCCTTAAAGAAGGTGTTCGTTTTGTGTTTAAAACAAAAGCAATTTTAGGAGCACTTACCCTAGATATGTTTTCTGTCTTATTTGGCGGGGCAATTGCTTTGTTGGCTGTTTTTGCTGAAGATATTTTAAAAGTAGGACCACAAGGATTTGGAATTTTAGTAGCAGCCCCATCAGTTGGTTCATTTTTAACGATGTTGGTAACCGCTTACATCCCTATTAGCAAAGATGCTGGGAAAAAATTATTAGTTGCTATTTTTGGTTTTGGTATTTGCATAATTGTTTTTGGAGCCTCTTCTGTATTTTGGATCTCTGTTACAGCTTTATTTTTTAGCGGTGTTACAGATGGTGTCTCTATGGTGATAAGACAAACGATTCTTCAGTTAAAAACACCAGATGAAATGAGAGGAAGGGTTTCTTCTGTTAATTCAATGTTTGTTGGGTCATCTAACGAGCTTGGGGCCTTTGAAAGTGGGGTAACAGCAAAATTAATGGGCACGGTTACAGCGGTAGTTTTTGGCGGAAGCATGACCTTATTAACTGTAGTTTTAACAGGAATAACCAATCCAACTCTAAGAAGACTGGATTTAACAAAAGACCTCGAAGATCACGAAAAGGAATAGTATTATTTAAAAGAGATAACCTCTTTCATTTTTTTTAACAATTCTTCCTCCCTTTTTTCTTTCTCTTTTTTATCCCAACAAAAGTAATTAGAAAATTCATTTAAAACGATCGTTTTGTATCGATGGACACTATCTATATCAAAAAAGAGTCTTCCGGTTCTTCTCATAAAAAAATCAATTGGAGAACAAGCCATTTCATAATGAATAGTGAACCAAACCTCCGCTTTTATCATTTTTTCCTGTGGGCCTTTCTCAATGAAATCATCATATTTTTTAAGAATAATATTAGTTTGTCTTCCATAGTTATAAACTAGGTATTGGGCATCTTTTTTATCAAACTGTTTTTCAACAATTCTATCATAAACATGGTTTATATAACTTTTTACCTCATTAAAATCTTCAAACTTTCCCCCAGAAAGCAAGATACTTTCTGTTTGTGTTTCTTTAAATGTCCCAGAAAATTTCTTAACGTATTTTTTAGTAACCAGGTCAACGATTCGTTCCGCCATTTTTCGATAACCCGTCAGTTTTCCTCCAGCAATAGAAATTAATCCTGATTTAGACACAAATATTTCATCCTTTCTCGATAATTCAGAAACAGGCTTTCCTTCTTCATGAATAAGAGGACGAAGACCTGCCCAAGAAGATTTTATATCATTAATGGAGATAGAAATTTTTGGGAACATATTATTTACTGCGGCTATAAGATACATAGCGTCTACCAAATCTGTTGTAATTTCATTTTTATTACCTTGATAATTGGTGTCTGTCGTTCCAAAGTAAGTACTCTTACCTCTAGGAATTGCAAACATCATTCGCCCATCAGGAACATCAAAATAGACAGATTGTTCTACGGGCAACTTCTCATGACTAACCACCAAATGAACTCCTTTAGACAATCGTAGTTTTTTATTAGTATTAGGTTGATTTTTTAATCTCAAATGATCTACCCAAGGACCTGTAGCATTGATAACATATTTTGATTTAACATTAAAAGTTGTATGGGTTAAAGCATCTTTTATTGTTGCCCCTATAACCCGATTATCTTCATATAAGAATTCTAAAACTTCAGAATAATTAATTGGTTTTGCATTATAATCTAAAGCTGTTTTTATGAGTTCTAATGTAAGACGAGCGTCATCTGTTCTATATTCCGCATAGTAGCCCGCACCTTTTAATATAGGTTTAGGAAGTAGAGGTTCTTTTTTTAAAGCCTCTTTTTGATCTAGCATTTTACGCTTATCTTCACCTTCAACTGCCGCTAAAACATCATAGATTTTCAAACCCACCGAAGTTAACCAGGAACCATAAGTTCCGCCATCAACAAGAGGTAAGATCATTTTTTCAGGAACAACAAGGTGTGGTGCCAATTTGTGTACAATTGCACGCTCAGTGCCTACTTCTTTAACTAACCAAAAATCAAATTGTTTTAAGTACCTTAATCCTCCATGAATTAACTTTGTAGATTTACTGCTGGTTCCAGATGCAAAATCGTTTTTCTCTATTAGCGCTACCTTCATGCCTCTTGAGGCAGCATCTAGAGCAATACCTGCGCCCGTGATGCCTCCACCAACAACTAACAAATCAAACTCTTTTGATTGTAATTCTTTAATCGTTTTTTCTCTATTGAAAAATGAGAAGGTATTCATTATTTTTTGAGTCTTAACAAATCTTTAGAACATGTCTTTTTACATAAAAAAAAGACTCTAGTAAGTTACAAATTTATTTAGCTAAAATACCTCTTTTTTTAATTTCGGGAATCATTCGTAAACCCCCTTCTTTAATGGTGTTTTTTTCGAACAGAAATGTTTTGTCTTTAAGTTGATTGTTTTCAAAAAATGAAACTTGAAAACGGTTGTTTAATACAAATAATTCTGGCCGTATAAACTCTACTTTTGCAAAAGAATTTGCAGGTAAATTGTCTAATTTCTTACGAAGCAATGAGCTTTTTTTTGTCTCAGAAAATCCTTGAGATACAATAACAATCATTTCTATATCAACCTTATTATTGTTGATGATATACACATTCCAGTCGTCTGTTTTATAAAGATTATTATATTCATAAACGACGGCTATTTCAACACCAGAAACAACAGGAATTTGAAGATCTTTTTTCATCAATGAAATATGTTATCGTGTAATCAAATAGTTTTTTAAGCGCCTTGGAAAGGTAAATTTAAAGAACAGACTTAAATTGCTCCAAGAAACGAACATCGTTTTCATAAAACATTCTAATGTCTGGAATTTGATATAGCAACATGGCAATTCTCTCTATTCCCATTCCAAACGCATACCCGCTGTAAATAGCTGGATCTATATCACAATTTTTAAGCACATTAGGATCAACCATGCCACAACCCATAATTTCTAGCCAGCCAGTACCTTTCGTGATTCTATAATCTGTTTCAGTCTCTAGGCCCCAATAAATGTCAACCTCTGCGCTAGGCTCTGTAAAAGGGAAATAAGATGGTCGTAAACGAATTTTAGATTTTCCAAACATCTCTTTTGTAAAGTATAATAATGTTTGCTTTAAATCAGCAAAAGAAACATCTGTATCTATGTATAAACCTTCTACTTGGTGGAATATACAATGAGCTCTTGCGGAAATATCTTCATTTCTAAAAACTCTACCAGGAGAAATAGTCCTTATTGGAGGTTTGTTATTTTCCATATACCGAACCTGAACAGAAGATGTATGTGTTCTTAACAAAGTATCGGGATTTTTATCAATAAAAAAAGTATCCTGCATATCTCTTGCCGGATGGTATTCGGGAAGGTTTAGTGCTGTAAAGTTATGCCAATCGTCTTCTATTTCTGGACCTTCTGAAACTGTGAATCCAATTCTATTAAAAACCTCAATGATTTGATTTTTTACTAAAGAAATAGGATGCCTTGAACCCAGCTTTATTGGCTCAGACGGCCTTGTTAAATCACCATAAAAACATTTATTGCTTTCAGAGCTTTCTAAAGAAATAAGCGAAAAAGCAACTTTATCTTCTGCAGCTTTTTTAAGGGTATTTAAAGCTTGTCCAAATTCTTTTCTTAACCCGGTGTCAACATTTTTAAATTCAGAAAACAAATGTTTTAACAATCCTTTACTTCCTAAATATTTAATTCTAAAAGCTTCTATGTCTGATTTTGAAGTTGCATTAAATAAATGAACTTCTTCAATAAGTTCTTTAACCTTGTCTAACATGTTTTATTATCAAATAAATATTGTACAAATTTACATTTTTTATAAAGAATGTGTTTCATTTTCCTTTTGAAAACCAAAATCCATACGAAAACGATTGAACACTGATGTTTCAGGTAAAAACAAAACTTAAAAACTATGATTAAGATATCTTAAAATATATATCTTTGTCGCAAAATTGAATAAGTTAACAACAAATCAAAAACAATTTTATGCAAGCAAAAATTAATGCTTTTATGGACTTGGTGAAGCAAAGAAATCATCATGAGCCGGAATTTTTACAAGCAGTCCAAGAAGTTGCGGAAACGGTTATCCCATATATTGTTAAAAACGATATATATCATGGGAAGAACATTTTACTTAGAATGGTAGAACCAGAAAGGTTAATATCTTTTAGGGTTTCATGGGTAGACGATACTGGTGAGATTCAGGTTAACAGAGGGTATCGAGTTCAAATGAATTCAGCTATTGGACCATACAAGGGAGGTTTAAGGTTTCATCCAACAGTTAATGCAAGTATTCTAAAGTTTTTAGCGTTTGAACAAGTCTTTAAAAACTCTTTAACAACACTCCCGATGGGTGGAGGAAAAGGAGGTTCAGATTTTGATCCAAAAGGGAAATCAGATAATGAAATCATGCGATTTTGTCATGCCTTTATGAGTGAATTATTTAGACATATTGGCCATAATACAGACGTTCCCGCAGGTGATATTGGAGTAGGAGGAAGAGAGATTGGGTTTATGTTTGGAATGTACAAGAAACTTAAAAACTCTTTTACCGGTGTTTTAACCGGAAAGGGTGCTTCTTGGGGAGGTTCTTTGATAAGGCCAGAAGCTACAGGATATGGAGACGTTTACTTTGCAGAAAACATGTTACAAACAAAAGGAGATTCTATTAAAGGAAAAACGGTAGTCGTCTCGGGATCTGGAAATGTTGCGCAATATGCCACAGAAAAAGCAACTCAGCTAGGCGCAAAAGTGGTAACTCTTTCCGATTCATCAGGCTATATTTTAGATAAAGAGGGAATAGACGCAGATAAATTAGCGTATGTAATGGACTTAAAAAATGCGAAAAGAGGAAGAATTAGTGAGTATGTAAACAAGTACCCTAATGCTGTTTTTTTCAAAGGAGAAAAACCATGGTCTGTTTCATGCGATGTTGCTTTGCCTTGTGCAACACAAAATGAATTAAATGGCGAGCACGCAAAGCAATTAGTAGAAAATGGATGTATTTGTGTTGCAGAAGGAGCTAACATGCCTTCTACACCAGAGGCAATTTATGAATTTCAAAAAGGACAAATATTATTTGCTCCTGGAAAAGCTTCAAATGCAGGAGGTGTGGCAACATCTGGCTTAGAGATGAGTCAAAACTCGTTACGTCTAAGTTGGACTAGAGAAGAGGTAGATGAAAAATTAAAGCAGATTATGAAAGACATTCATGAATCGTGTGTTGCCTATGGTAAAAATGAGGACGGAACCGTTGATTATATAAAAGGAGCAAATATTGCTGGTTTTGTTAAAGTCGCTGACGCCATGCTGGCTCAAGGAATCGTATAATAAAAATAATTAGATATAAATAGTTAAGAAAGCGCCTTTTTAGGCGCTTTTTATATTTATAGAAACTTCATTTAGTCATAAAAAAAACAAACACCAATCCGTTTAACGATTAAAATCTTAAGTAAAAAACCTATTCCCTATAACATCAAATTATTATAACTTTATAAAGTGGAATCAACAACAGCATATAGAAAAATAATTCATGTAGATATGGATGCTTTTTACGCATCAGTTGAACAATTAGACAATATAGAATTAGTTGGAAAGCCTGTTGCGGTTGGAGGTAGTAGTGAAAGAGGTGTTGTTGCTGCGGCTAGCTATGAGGCAAGAAAATTTGGTGTTAAGTCTGCAATGAGTGGTGTTTTAGCAAAAAAGAAATGCCCCCATCTCATATTTGTAAAACCAAGATTTTTTAGATATAAAGAAATTTCTGTAAAAATTAGACAAATTTTTAATGACTATACAGATTTAGTAGAGCCACTTTCATTAGATGAGGCCTATTTAGATGTTACTGAAAATAAAAAGGGAAACCCATCAGCAAGTTTAATTGCTCAAGAAATTAGAGATCGAATTTTTAATGAACTTAACTTAAGAGCTTCTGCAGGAATATCTATCAATAAATTTATTGCAAAAGTAGCCTCAGATATTAATAAACCGAACGGACAAAAAACAATCAACCCTGAAGAGGTGATTCTTTTTTTAGAAGAATTATCGGTTAATAAATTTTATGGAGTTGGGAAGGTAACTGCTGCAAAAATGAATAATTTAGGCATCTTTAAAGGGTTAGACCTAAAGAACAAATCGTTAGAGGAACTAACAAAGCTCTTTGGAAAATCAGGAAAATTCTATTATAATATTGTTAGAGGGGTTCACAATAGTTCCGTAAAACCAAACAGGGTTAGAAAGTCAATTGCCGCAGAAAGAACCTTTTCAAAAAACATTTCTTCAGAAGTATATATGTTAGAGAGGTTAGATAAAATAGCTGAAGAATTAGAAAAACGAATGATGAAATCAGAAACAAAAGGAAAAACAATCACTTTAAAAATAAAATACAGTGATTTCACTCAGCAAACAAGAAGTAAAACGGTGCAAAGCTTTATACAAACGAAAGAAGAAATCATACCTATTGTAAAAGAATTAGTATATCAAGAAAAGTTTAAAAACTCTGTAAGACTTTTAGGAATATCTTTTTCTAACTTAGACACAGAAAAAAAAGATCCTGTTTGGGTTCAGTTAAAGTTAGAGTTTTAAAAAACAAAACACTTTTAAACTCTAACAACGGGTAGGAATTATTAATATAGCCATATGATGAAAATTATCAGAACAGATGCTAAGAACCCTGATTTCACAAGATTAATTTCTGAATTAGATGCTTATTTAAAAGTAACAGACGGTGAAGACCATGAATTTTACAATCAGTTTAACGGTTTGGATAATATAAAGAACGTGGTTATAGCCTACAAAGACAAACAAGCCATTGGTTGTGGCGCCTTTAAAAAATTTAATGACGAAACTGCTGAAATTAAAAGAATGTATGTAAAAATTAACCATAGAGGTTACGGAATAGCACAAGCTATTTTAAATTCTTTAGAGCTATGGGCTTCAGAAAAAGACTTTAAAAAGTGTATTTTAGAAACAGGAGATCGTCAGTTAGAGGCAATTAAGTTTTATTATAAATCTGGTTATATAAGGATAGCAAATTACGGACAGTATGCGCAAATGGATAACAGCAATTGTTTTGAAAAGTTAGTATGATGAATTACAGTTATTGGGAATATAAAGAATGGTTTACAGATAATGATTTTGTTGTTGTTGGTAGCGGAATTGTTGGTTTAAACTGCGCAATTCATTTAAAAGAACGTTTTCCAAAATCAAAAGTTGTTGTTTTAGAGAAAGGATTGCTTCCGCAAGGGGCAAGTACAAAAAACGCTGGATTTGCCTGTTTTGGAAGCACCTCAGAGTTATTAAGTGATCTCAAAAACCATTCAAAGGAGGAGGTATTTCAGTTGGTAAAGAAGAGATGGGAGGGCCTTCAGTTTATAAGAAATTTACTTGGAGATATAAACATTGATTATCAACATAATTATGGATATGAATTATTTTCTGATGAAGTTTTTTTTGAAAAGTGCAAAAATAAAACAGAGGAATTAAACAAGTTATTATTTCCTCTTTTTAATGCCAATGTGTTTTCTACAACTCAAAATAAATTCAACTTTCAAAATACGGTTCCATCCTACTTAGTTAATAAATTTGAAGCTCAGATAGATCCAGGAAAAATGGTTTCACAATTGCTAAAAAAAGCACAAGAGCAAGGAGTAAAAGTTTTAAATAATATTTCTGTCTTAGGGTTTTCAGAGGGTACAAATCAAGTAAAGATTAACACAAGCCAAGGAGAGATTTCAGCTTCTAAAGTATTTTTTGCTACCAATGGTTTTTCTAGAGAACTTCTCAAAGAATCTATCTCACCCGCAAGAGCTCAAGTCTTGATTACAAGTCAAATTAAAAACCTACATATTAAAGGCACTTTTCATTTAGAGGAAGGGTATTATTACTTCAGAAATATACATAATAGAATTTTACTAGGAGGTGGAAGAAATTTAGATTTTGAGACAGAAGAAACTACCCAATTTGGTAAAACTACACTCATTCAAAATAAATTAGAAGAACTTTTAAAAACGATTATTTTACCAAATACAGCTTTTGAGATTACACACCGTTGGAGTGGAATTATGGGCGTTGGAAATCAAAAAACCCCCATTGTAAAACAACTTTCTGAAAACAGTTATTGCGGTATTCGTCTTGGCGGTATGGGTGTTGCTCTTGGTTCGCTGGTTGGAAAAGAGTTGGCAGACCTACTTGATTAAATAAATTTAAAGTTTAAAATGTTGAAAAAAATACTTGTACTTCTATTGTTAACCACATCAACGGTGTCCTCTCAAGAATGGATTCAAGACAATAATAAAACCAGTATTTTATTTCAAATTAAAAATTTTGGAATAACGGTAGACGGTGGTTTTAAAACCATAGATGTAAATACAAATCTAGACACTAAAGATTTATCTAATAGTTATATTAATGCGACTATTATTGTGAATTCTATTTTTACAGGTATAGAAACAAGAGATAAACACTTATTAGAACCAGATTATTTTGATGCTCTAAATCATGAAAAAATTATACTAAAATCCACTAAACTTAGAAAGGATAAGAATGGCAACATTACTCTTTTTGCATCGTTAAGCATCAAAGGAATTATTAAAGAGATGGAAATTCCTTTAGAAGTTTTTGAAGATAACTCAACGTTAGTATTAAAAGCTTCAATGTTCGTAAACCGTAAAAATTTTAGTGTTGGCGGTAGAAGTATCCTATTGTCTAATAATGTAAAAATTCAAGTAGAGTATTCTGCTACTAAATAACAATTGAAAAAAAGAACAACATTTGATGTAATTATAGTAGGAGGAGGTTTAGCCGGTCTAACAAGCGCTATTCATTTATCTTCACGTAACAAACGGGTATTATTAATTGAAAAAAACGAATACCCTAAGCATAAAGTTTGTGGAGAATATATCTCTAACGAGGTTCTGTTATATTTAAATTCTCTCGGCATAGATCCAATAAACAAGGGTGCTAAACAGATTTCAAAAGTTCATATAAGTACTATAAAAAGCGATTTAATAAAAGGAGAATTACCATTAGGGGGTTTTGGAATGAGTAGATATTTTTTAGATAATCTGATGCTTAACAAGGTAAAATCTAATGGTGTTCAAGTTTTAAAAGACACAGTAGATACAATTCACTTTAAAGATGATTTTTTTACAATTTTAACTAAGAAAAAAGGAGTTTATAATAGTAAAATAACGATTGGTGCTTTTGGAAAAAGGTCTACACTAGATCAAAAAATGAATCGGAAATTTATTCAAAAAAAATCACCCTATCTGGCTGTAAAAATGCACATGAAAGGGTCGTTTCCAGAGAATTTGGTCGGGTTACACAATTTCAAAGGAGGCTATTGTGGCGTTTCTAAAGTTGAAAATAATGCTATTAATGTTTGTTATATAACTGAATATCGCTCGTTTAAAAAACATAAAAACCTCACAGATTTTCAAGATCAAGTTGTTTTAAAAAACAATTATTTAAGAAAAATATTTAAAGAATCAACACCCATTTTTGAAAAACCACTTACGATTAGCCAAATTTCTTTTCAAACTAAAAAACCCGTTGAAGATCATATTATTATGTGTGGAGATACCGCAGGAATGATTCATCCGCTATGTGGTAACGGAATGGGAATGGCTATTTCTAGCGCAAAATTGGCAAGCATTCGAATACTTCAATTTTTAAATGGCGAAATAAAAACGAGAGAAGGTCTAGAAAAACAGTATCTTAGAGATTGGAATAAAGAATTTAAAATACGATTAAAAGCAGGCCATTTTATAGCATGGTTATTTAGAAATCAAACCATTTCTCAAATAGCCTATTCAATTTTAAAAACAACACCTTCTTTATTGCCTAAAATTATCAAATTTACCCACGGAAAACAGCTTCGCCCACTATGAGTTTTTTAGTTGATACTTCACGCCGTTCTTCAGCAACAGAAATGATGGATGATTTTACCCTTGAAGGAGATATGTTTAAAGATACCTTGGATAAACTAGAAACTATTAATCGGTTTCTTGGAGGTAACACAGTAACCATTAAAGGCTTAAAAAAATTACTTAAAAACTCTTCAAAAAACAAGACAATTACTATGGTAGATTTGGGATGTGGTCATGGAGATATTTTAAGAGATGTTGCCAAGTTTGGCAGAAAGAACAACTATAAGTTTAAACTTTTAGGCATAGATGCAAATGATGCAGCTATAGAATATGCAAGAGAACTGTCCATAGATTATCCAGAGTTGAGTTTTGAAACCATTGACATTTTTTCAGAAGCGTTTAAAAAGAAGACATATGATGTTATTCTGTGTACCTTGTTTTTACACCATTTTAAAAGCGAGGAGCTCATCTCTTTTTTAAAACCAACAGTTCAAAAAGCAACAATTGGAGCGGTTGTGAATGATTTACATAGGCATAGATTGGCGTACTATCTTTTTAAACTGATAGGGCTTTTTATTAAAAACAAGATGGTTAGAGAAGACGGTTTAACCTCTGTTTTAAGAGCATTCAAAAAAAAAGAAATAAAGGCTATTTTAACAAAAGTACAAGTGCCTTTTACAATTCACTGGAAATGGGCTTTTCGTTATTTATGGATTTTAAAAAAGGAGCCTAATTAGAATAAAAGCTGATTATTAAGGATATATCATATCATGAGCGTAAAAATACTATCAGTAGCAAAACAATTACCAAAGTATACTAGAGACACAAAGGACATTATTCCGTTTGTAAAACTATGGATGCAGGGTCAGGAAAAAAGATTTCAACGAAAAGTATTAAAGCTTTTTGAAGGGGCTGGTGTAGATAGGCGGTATTCTATTATGGATGCAGAAGAGGTTTTTTTAAATTCGTCTTTTGAAGAAAAAAACAATATCTATGCTAGAGAGGTAACAACCTTGGCAGAACAATCATTAAAAAAGTCTTTAGAAAAAGCAAGTTTACAACCCACAGATATCGACTATATTATTACTGTTAGTTGTACAGGAATTATGATCCCTTCTGTAGACGCGTATTTAATTAATAGTTTGCAAATGAAGCAAGATATTGTTAGACTTCCAGTTACAGAAATGGGATGTGCTGCGGGAGTATCAGGAATAATCTATGCAAAAAATTTCTTAAAAGCCAACCCAAATAAAAGAGCGGCGGTTGTAGCGGTAGAATCTCCAACAGCAACATTTCAGCTAGAAGATTTTTCCATGGTAAATATTGTGAGTGCTGCAATTTTTGGTGACGGTGCAGCAAGTGTTATTTTATCATCTTATGAAGAAGATAAAGGACCAAAAATTATAGATGAAGCGATGTATCATTTTTATAATTCAACCCACATGATGGGGTTTAATTTGGTGAATTCAGGCTTACAAATGATATTAGATAAATCAGTTCCAGAAACCATATCAAATCATTTTCCAATGATAGTTCATCCGTTTTTAGAACGGAATCATCTAACAATTGAAGACATAAATCATTTAATTTTTCACCCTGGGGGCAAGAAGATTGTTCAAACAGTAGAAGACTTATTTGGGTCTTTAGGGAAGAATATTGACGACACAAAAGAGGTGTTACGATTGTATGGAAATATGTCTAGTGCAACTGTACTATATGTTTTAGAACGATTTATGGATGGAGAAAGACAACCTGGAGAAAAAGGACTGATGCTAAGTTTTGGGCCAGGCTTTTCTGCACAAAGAATACTATTAGAATGGTAAAAGAATTTAAAGATAAAAATGAATGGGCTCTAATTTTAGGAGGCTCTAGCGGCTTAGGTCTGGCAACAGCGAAAAAGTTAGCTCGTCATGGAATGAATATTTGTATTGTACATAGAAATTCTAGATCACAACAAGCAGAAATAGAAAAAGAATTTAAAAAAATTACTGAAGAAGGGGTAGGTTTTATTAGTTATAACACAGATGCTTTTCATTCAGAAAAGAGAGCTGCATTGATAGAAGGTTTAGAAAAAGAATTAAATGGTGGTGCTATAAAAACACTTGTACATAGCGTAGCCAAGGGAAATTTAAAACCTATGATTTCAAAAACTACCCCAACACTACAGACAGATGATTTTCAATTAACAATACAAGCAATGGGCGTTAGTTTGTACGATTGGACCAAAGCTGTTTTTGAAGCAAAATTATTTTCAGATGATGCGCGAGTTATTAGCTTTACAAGTGAAGGAAACTCGAAAGCATGGAAAAATTATGCTGCTGTTTCAGCGGCAAAAGTAACGCTAGAAGCAATTACAAGAAATATTGCCTTAGAGTATGCACCCTATGGAATTAGAGCAAATTGCATTCAAGCAGGAGTTACAGACACGGCTTCTTTAAGAATGATTCCTGGCAGCGATGAAATAAAAAAACATTCTTTATTACGCAATCCATTTCATAAATTAACAATTCCAGAAGACGTTGCGAATGTTGTTTATCTTTTATCCAAAGACGAAGCATCTTGGATTAATGGTACAATTATTCCTGTAGATGGAGGAGAACATATAAGCTAAACAACTTGAACCATAAAAAAATCATACAGCTCTTACCCTATCAAACACCCTTCTTGTTTGTAGATGAACTAATATCACTATCAGAACACGGTGTCGAGGGATGTTACACCTTCAAAGAAGACGAGTATTTTTATCAAGGTCATTTTAAAGATAATCCAATAACCCCTGGAGTCATTTTAACCGAAGTAATGGCCCAAATTGGGTTGGTTTGCTTAGGAATATATTTATTAAGAGATGAAATTTCTACTACAAAAAAACCACAAATTGCACTAACCTCAAATCATATCGATTTCTTTTTACCTGTTTACCCCCAAGAACGTGTAAAAGTAATTTCAGAAAAAGTTTATTTTAGATTTAATAAACTAAAATGTAAGGTGGAATTGTTTAATGAAAAAAATGAGCTGGTTTGTAGAGGAACTATTTCAGGAATGTTAAAATCAATGAATAATGAAACATAGAGTTGTCATTACAGGGATGGGAGTTGTAGCGCCAAATGCAGTTGGCTTAGATAATTTTTTAGAAGCAATTCAAGAAGGAAGATCTGGAATTACATTTCATCAAAAACTTCAAGAGTTAAAATTTTCTTGTTGTATTGGAGGAATTCCTTCAGTATCAGAAGAGATGAAAAACAACTATTTAACACCGTTACAATTGCGTGGATTTGATAGTGCCGGAATTTTATATGGATGTATTGCAGGCATAGACGCATGGAAAGATGCAGGCTTTAACATTGATAAAAGTTTATCCGTAGATTATGACTCAGGATTGGTCTTTGGGGCAGGTACCTCGGGAGTAGAAAAATTTAGAGAGGCTGTATATAAATTAGACGATCAAAAAGTAAAAAGATTAGGCAGCACTGTTGTTGTTCAAACAATGGCAAGCGGCATTAGTGCTTACTTGGGTGGTATTCTAGGAGTAGGAAATCAAGTCACCACAAACTCATCTGCTTGTACAACTGGCACAGAAGCTTTACTCATGGGCTTTGAACGTGTTCAGGCAGGAAAGGCAAAAAGAATGCTAGTTGGAAGTTGTAGTGATGATGGAGCCTATATATGGGGTGGATTTGATGCAATGCGAGTGATGACCTATAAACACAACGAAAACCCAGAAAAAGGGTCTAGACCCATGAGTTCAGATGCATCAGGGTTTGTGCCTGGCAGTGGTGCTGGTGCGATGGTATTAGAAACATTAGAGAGTGCTTTGGAAAGAAAAGCAACTATTTATGCCGAGGTATTGGGTGGAAACATTAATTCTGGAGGACAACGAAACGGCGGAACGATGACAGCACCAAATTCTGAAGCCGTACAAAAATGTATTGTAGATGCAATGAAAAATGCAAACATAGCAGCTTCAGAAATAGATGCAATTAATGGGCATCTAACTGCTACTATAAAAGATCCTGTAGAAATAGAAAATTGGACAAAAGCTTTAGGGAGAACTGGGCAAAATTTTCCAATGATAAATTCTTTAAAATCTATGGTTGGGCATTGTCTTGCAGCTGCGGGAGCCATAGAAAATGTGGCAACAATATTGCAATTAAAACACCAATTTATCTTTCCAAATATTAATTGCGAAGAAGTGCATCCAGACATTTTAAAATTAATTTCAAAAGAAAAAATACCAACGAAATACTCACCCAAAAAAATAAAGATCATTGCAAAAGCAAGTTTTGGCTTTGGAGATGTAAATGGATGTGTTATTTTTAAAAAATATTAAATTAAAGGATATATGACTAGAGAAGAATTAATTGCCTCACTACAAAAAATTGTAAAACCTTATATTCAAGACGAAGAAGCATTTAATAACCTGTCTGAAGAGACAGATTTTATTAATGATCTAAAAATTAACTCTGCGAATTTGGTAGATGTTATTCTAGATGTAGAAGATGAATTTGATATTGAAATTGATAATGATTCTATGGAAAAAATGTTATCTGTGAAAGCAGCCCTAGATATTATTGAAACAAAATTATCTGGTTCTTGATTGGTAACGATATTATAGATTTATCTCTTGCTAAAACA
>CBFHOD010000020.1:0-5201 GCA_965657365.1 Flavobacteriaceae bacterium | reverse complement strand
TATAAAAACCTCATCAGCATGTTATTTTTTGAGTATTTCTGCAGGAAAGTTAAAAGATAAAGAAACTGTATATTTTGCAATTTCTTCCTCTTCGCCAATAGGCAAATTATTGGTGGGAAAAAAAGCTGAAGACACCTTTACTTGGAACGGAAAAGAAATTACAATAGATAGTGTTTTATAGCACCTTCACTATTTAGTCTATAAAGGAAAGACTGATCTTTTTCCCTAAAACGATATTTTCAGGATTTTGAAAGAAAATAATCTGAGAATTAAATGTTGCCTCAATCAACCAAAAAGACCCTTTGAAGAATGCTTTTTTTACAATTGCCTTATGTAAAGAATCTTTAGAAACTTGAATTTGATGCGGATATATCAGTCTTTTTTTTCCAGCTACATAAAGTTCATTTACATCATCAAATAAAGCCGCGACATAATGTTCAGATGGGTTTTTATATAAGTTTTTTGGAGAATCCAATGCAATCACTTTTTTGTTTTTAATCACCATCATTTGGTCTGCAAAAGAAAGTGCGTCATCTCCATCATGTGTTGCCACAATACATGAAATATTTTTCTCTTTTAGATAACTAAAAAGTTTTCTTCTGAGTGAGTTTTTTTTAAAATTATCTATTTGACCAAAAGGCTCATCTAACAAAATAAGTTCGGGTTCTTTTGCCAAGGCTCTCGCAATTGCCACTCGTTGTTGTTGTCCTCCACTTAAGGTTTTTACTTTCTCATTTGCAAAGTTAGACATCTCTATAACGTCTAATAACTCATTGGTTCTTTGTTCTTTCTCTTCGGGATAAAACCGCGACAAAAATTTTCCAATATTTTCTGCAACAGAAGTATAGGGCATTAAATCAAAATCTTGCGCCACATATTTAAAAAAACTCATCCCAGGAACTAGATGAAAAGCAGGACCTAAAACTTCTTGATTTTTCCAATAAATTGATCCTTTTTTTAAGTCTAGCAAACCGTAAACTGCTTTTAATAAAGTAGATTTTCCCGAGCCACTTTCCCCCATAACACAGAGGTGTTGCCCTTCTTCTAAAGTGAAAGAAATAGCAGACAATATCTCTTTTTTAGGAGCATATTGAAATGAAATGTTGGAGACTTTTAGCATAAAAAAACCGCAAACAGTTTAACTTGTTTTGCGGTGTAAAAATACTGAAAAAAGTATCAGCGCCTCATTATATCAAAGAGCTTAATGTGAAAACAAGATTTTTTATGAAATTAAAACGATTACATTTGTAGCATTAAAAGAATTATTGTGACTAAAAACCTTACAAAAAACACTTTTCTAGAAAAGGTGTTCAATTATGAGAAAAATAAAGACTGGGCGTATGAGGGAAAGCTTCCTGCAATTATAGATTTCTATGCAGATTGGTGTGGTCCTTGTAAAATGATTGCTCCTATTTTAGAAGAGCTAAGTAATGAGTATGCGGGTAAAATAAACATTTATAAAGTAGACACAGAGGCAGAGCAAGAATTAGCGGCAGCATTTGCGATACGGAGCATCCCTTCTATGCTATTTATTCCTATAAATGAACCACCTCAAATGGCTAGTGGCGCTTTGCCAAAACAAGAATTACAAAAATTGATAAAAGAAGTGTTGAAGGCTGAAATTTAATTATTTTTGTAACAAAACCTCTAAAAAGACACTTATTAGTAAAACCTACCACCTTATGACTTCACACTTTTTAAAACTCGAATGGAAGCAGTTTTTCCGTTCATCTTCTTTTAGTAAATCTATAGGAGCTAAAATTCTTATTGGTTTTTTTGGCTTATACTTTACTGTTTGTTTTTTATTAATTGGTATTGGAGGGTATTGGATTTTGAAAAAACAATTCCCAGAACAAGACCCTTTAGTTCTGGTAAATTCATTTTTAATGTATGTTATTTTTGGAGATTTATTTTTCAGATACCTTATGCAAAAATTGCCAGTTATGAACATTAAGCCCTTGATGGTTTTACCTATCGAAAAAAGTAAAATAGTTCATTTTATTTTAATGAAATCATCATTCTCTTTTTTCAATATCATGGGATTGTTTTTTTATATTCCATTTTCGGTAGTTTTAATAACAGAAGGATATAATCTTGCAGGAGTTTTAGGCTGGATGACTACAATGATTTTAATTATTCAGTCAATCAATTTCTTTAATTTTTTAGTCAATAAAAACAACAGAGTTTTGGCCGGGTTATTAATTCTATTAATTTTTGGTTATTTGATACAGTATTTCAACTTATTTGATTTACCAGGCTTTATTGGACAAGGTTTTGATAGGGTTTATCAATCTCCAATTTTATCACTTTTGTTTTTATTGGCATTAATTGGGCTATATGCCGTAAACTATAAACAATTAAGAAATGAAGTCTATCTTGACGCTTTAATATCGGAACAAACTAAAGAGATAAATTCAGCGGATCTTTCATTTTTAGAAAGGCTTGGAGATTTAGCGCCATTTATTAAGAACGATTTGCGTTTGATGTGGAGGAATAAGCGAACAAAATCCTCTGTATGGATGGTTGCGATGGGGTTATTATATGGTCTTTTTTTCTATCCAAACCCCATGTATGCAGGCATGGAATTTATGTATGTTTTGGTAGGTATATTTTCCACTGGAACACTCCTAATTAACTTTGGTCAGTTTATTCCTGCCTGGGATAGTAGTTATTACAATATGTTAATGAGTCAAAATTTCAAATATGAACGTTATCTAAAATCAAAATTTACCATCATGACCATTAGCGTTGTAGCGCTTTTTGTACTTGGAATTCCTTATGTTTATTTTGGATGGAAAGTATTACTAGTTCATTTTGCAGCAATGATTTATAATGTAGGTGTTAATACACATGTGATTCTGTTTGGAGGAACATTTAATAGAAAAAGAATAAATCTAGATGAAAAAGCAGCTTTTAATTTTCAGGGTACTGGTGCTGTTCAATGGATTATTGGTATTCCATTAATGATTCTGCCTATGGTGATTTTTGGTTTAATTAACTGGCTAATTGGCTTTGAAATTGCTACTGCAACTATAGCGGTTATGGGCTTTGTTGGCATTGCCCTACACAAAAAGTTGATGGCTGCCATCACAAAAAAATACATTACCAATAAATACGTTATGATTCACGCATTTAATCAAGAAAATTAAAAAATTATGATAAAGACAACTCAACTTTCAAAAAAATACGGAAAAGCTGAAGTATTACATATAGAATCTTTAGAAATTCCTAAAGGACAAAGCTTTGGCTTAGTCGGTAATAATGGTGCAGGGAAAACCACATATTTTAATATGTTACTCGATTTAATTAGACCCACCACAGGTGCTATAACCAATCACGATATTGTTGTAAATCAAAGTGAAGATTGGAAAAATTTTACAGGTTCTTTTATTGATGAATCTTTTTTAATTGGGTATTTAACTCCAAATGAATACTTTGATTTTATTGGAGACTTAAGAGGGATGAATAAAGCGGATGTAAATATGTTTTTAGCTCAGTTTGGAGAGTTTTTTGATGATGAGGTTCTAGGAAAGAAAAAATACCTCAGAGACCTTAGCAAAGGAAATCAGAAAAAAGCTGGCATTGTGGCTGCTATGATGGGCAATCCTAAAGTAGTAATCCTAGATGAACCTTTTGCAAACCTAGATCCTACAACGCAAATACGATTAAAGAAAATTTTAAAAACGCTTACCGAAAACAAAGAGGTTACTGTTTTGGTATCTAGTCATGACTTAAGTCATGTAACAGAAGTTTGTGAGCGAATTGTTGTGCTAGATAAAGGTCATTTGGTAAAAGATATCGAAACATCTCAGGAAACCTTAAAAGAGCTAGAGCACTATTTTTCAGTTTAAGAAACTAATTCCTATTTTTACACACTGTATTGCAATATTTACACCAATTATCTGTTGTAATAAACCAGTGTTATCATTCATGAAAAACAGTCAAAAAATAGGGTTTTTAAGCGTGCTTTTGTTCATCGTTTCTTGTAGCACAAAGAAAGATGCGTTTTTAAACAGAAACTACAATGCACTTACTACACAGTATAATATCTTATATAATGGAGGTGTTGCTTTTGACAAAGGCTTAAGTGAAATTAACTTAAACTACGAAGACGATTTTTTTGAATTACTCCCCATAGAGCCTTTATCTTTTGAAAATATTAAGTTTAGAATTCCAATCTTATCCACTGGTGCTAAAGATCCAGGAATAGGGTTTGATTTTGACAACAAAACAAAGGCAGATGCAGAGTCAGAAGAGCCATTAACTCCTTTTGATATTGCAGAACAAAAGGCAGTAAAAGCAATTCAAAAACACTCCATGAATATTAATGGGAAAGAGCGCAATAAAAAAATCGACGATGCCTATCTTTTATTGGGAAAATCTAGATATTATACAGAGCGATTTATTCCTGCAATTGATGCCTACAATTATATCATTGCAAATTATCCAAACGCGAGTTTAATTAATGAAACAAAAATTTGGAGAGCAAAAGCTCATATTAGAATAGAAAATGAGGAGTTGGCAATAGAAACCCTCGAGATTCTCCTAAGAAAACCAGATTTACCAGATTTTATCAGGGAAGATGCTAATACTGCGCTAGCTATGGCCTATACGAAGCTAGATAGTATAAATACAGTACGAAACTATCTATGGGAAGCAACTAAAACATCAAAGAATAAGACTCAAAGCGCTAGAAACTTATTTGTTTTAGGGCAATTATATAGTTTAGACAAAATCAAAGACACAGCATCAATAGTTTTTAAAAAACTTATTAATTTCAAACAAGCTCCTTACAAGTTTAGAATTCACGCTGAGATAGAATTGGCTAAAAACTCCGTTTCAGACTCCTCTTCATTAGCCATTTTAGAACGGTATAAAAAATTAATAAAAAATAGAGACAATAGACCTTATTTAGATGCGATTTATTATCAAGTGGCTGTTTTAGAGCAAGAAAGGGATAGCCTTAACGAGGCTATTCTTAATTATAATAAGTCATTACGCGCTAAAAATGGAGGCGCTAAACAAAAAACGTATAGCTACGAACAGCTTGCAAAAATCTATTTTAAAGATTTAGATTATGTAACATCGGGAGCTTATTATGACAGTATACTTCAGGTTGCCAAGAATAAAAACACATTGAGAATTAAAAGATTTGAGAGAAGGGCCAAGAATTTATCATCACTTGTTAAATATGAAAAAAA
>CBFHOD010000019.1:26956-36426 GCA_965657365.1 Flavobacteriaceae bacterium | reverse complement strand
TGCTATTGGTTGTTACGCACAACTAACGCCTGAGGAGTTGGCTGCTGTTGATGGAGTAGACTTAGTTTTAGGAGCTACTGAAAAATTTAATGTTACAAGTTACATCAACGATCTGACCAAAAACCAACATGGTGAAGTACATTCTTGTGAAATTTCTGATGCCGATTTTTATGTGGGCTCATATTCTATTGGTGATAGAACTCGAGCTTTTTTAAAAGTACAAGATGGTTGTGATTATAAATGTACGTATTGTACAATTCCTTTAGCTAGAGGAATTTCTAGAAGTGATACCCTAGAAAATGTATTGACTAATGCTCAAGAAATTTCTAAAAAAGGTATTAAAGAAATTGTTTTAACTGGAGTAAATATAGGAGATTACGGAAAAGGCGAGTTTGGAAATAAAAAACACGAACATACTTTTTTAGAATTAGTAAAGGAATTGGATAAAGTAGAAGGCATACATCGTTTAAGAATTTCATCAATTGAACCAAATTTACTAAAAGATGAAACCATTGATTTTGTAGCAGATTCTAAAACTTTTGTTCCTCATTTTCATATTCCATTACAAAGTGGAAGCGATGATTTATTAAAGTTGATGAAACGTCGTTATTTAAGAGATACTTACACCAATAGAGTTCATAGAATTAAACAAATAATGCCAAACGCATGTATTGGTGTAGACGTTATTGTTGGTTTTCCAGGAGAAACTGATGAACATTTTTTAGAGACTTATAACTACTTAAATGATTTAGACATTTCCTATTTACACGTTTTTACCTATTCTGAAAGACCAAATACAGAAGCTGTTTTAATGGATGGAATTGTTGCTAAAAAAGTAAGAGCAAAACGCAGTAAAATGTTACGGGGTTTATCTGTAAAAAAACGTAGAGCTTTTTATGAAAGTCAGATAGGAAATTCTTCAACTGTTTTATTTGAAAGTGAAAATAAAGAAGGATATATTCATGGATTTACTGAAAATTATGTAAAAGTAAAAACACCATGGAATCCTAGCTTAGTAAATACACTTCAACAAATCTCGTTAACTAAAATTGATGAAGATGGTTTAGTTCGATTTGATTTTATTGATGAATTAGTCTCTTCGCCTGTAACATAAGGTTTAGGTAATGGAAAAGAAACACATATACTTTATGCCTGGCTTGGGTGCTAACCCCAAGATATTTGAATATATCTTACTTCCAAAGGATCGATTTGAGATTCATCTTTTAGAGTGGAAAATACCTATATCTGAAGATGAGTCTATCCAAGATTACGCTCAAAGAATGACAAGAGAGATTAAAAACCAAAATCCTGTTTTGTTAGGAGTGTCTTTTGGAGGAGTTTTAGTGCAAGAAATAGCAAAAATTATTGCTGTTGAAAAAGTAATTTTAGTATCGAGCATTAAAAGCCATCATGAATTCCCAAATCGATTAAAACTGTTACAAAAAACAAAAGGATACAAGTTTTTTCCTACTAAAATCATTGAAAACTTTGAGAAGTATAAAAAATATTTTTTAGGTGATTTTCTTAGGAAAAGAGCTGATATATACACTAAATATTTGTCAGTTAATGACGCTAAATATTTAAAGTGGGCGCTTCATAGTTTATTACATTGGAAACAAGAAAATGCGTCAAAAAATATAGTTCATATACACGGAGATAATGATCATATTTTTCCTTCAAAACATATTAAGAATTTTACTAAAATTAATGATGGAACTCACGTCATGATTTTATTGAAAGCTAAAGAAATATCAGAAATAATTATTAGCATTTTCAACTAATTTCAATTGTATTTTATTAAATTTAAAATTTAAAACTCTAATAAGAATACAATGCCAAAAATAATCCGTTTTTTATCAATAATATCCATAACATTTCTCTCAATTACTTTTTTTAATGCACTGCATATATCTGATGTTGGTTCAGAAAAAAACACTTCAGACACCTACACTATAAAAGCTTTAAAAATTCCAAATAATTTGACTTTTGCTGGTGAAAAAGTACCCACTGAACTCTATGACATCAAGGAACGAATGGATAGAGAATTACTAGTAAATACCTATTGGCAGTCTAATGGATTATTATTAATTAAAAAAGCGCATAAATATTTCCCTCTTATAGAGCCTATGTTGAAAGAGTATGGAATTCCGGATGATTTTAAATACTTGGCTGTTGCAGAAAGTGGATTGGAGAATAACTCATCACCTGCAGGTGCTGCTGGTTTTTGGCATTTTTTAAAAACATCAGCTAAAGAATATGGGTTGGAGGTTAATCAAAATGTAGATGAAAGATACAACCTAGAAAAAGCTACAAAAGTTGCTGCAGAGTATTTAAAAAAATCTAAAAAACGTTTTGGTACTTGGACCTTAGCTGCAGCTGCTTATAACGCGGGAAATGCTCGTATAGCTAGAAATTTAAAAAAACAACAAGTGGATGATTATTATGATTTGTTATTAAATAATGAGACCGCTAGATATATATTTAGAATTGTTGCACTGAAAGAAGTTTTGTCTTATCCAAAAAAATATGGTTTTGAGTTTGAAAAAGAAGACCTATATTATCTACCCAAAACAAAAACCGTTAAAGTTGATACCGTAATTTCAAATATAGCCTCTTTCGCAAAAGGATTTCAAACAAATTATAAAGAATTAAAATTACATAATGCATGGTTAAGAGAGAACAAATTAAATAATAAAAGTAGAAGATTATACAAAATAAAAATTCCCTTAAGGGAATAAAAAAAGCCTATCATATTAGATAGGCTTTTGTTTGAAAAATTAACTTGTAGTATATACTAGATTACTCTTACGTTTACTGCGTTTAATCCTTTTCTTCCTTCTTGTAACTCAAACTCTACTTCATCATTTTCACGAATTTCATCGATCAAACCTGATACATGTACAAAATGTTCACTGTTGTTTCCTTCTTCTACGATAAATCCAAATCCTTTAGATTCGTTGAAAAATTTTACGGTACCTTTACTCATAATATTAATTTGTTGTGTTATCTATATATTTTATAGACAACTTTGTTTATAAAGTGCAAACTTACATTAAAATATTTATAAAATTCTATTTTTTAATAATTCTTTTGTAGCTCTTAAACGGCTGATTACACGATAATTAATAAATTAACTTAATTTTATGAATTAAAATAAATCACTTAAGAAGGCTTTTAGCTGATTCAAAATCAGAAATAATTTCTTCTAAAATATCTTTTGATGAACTAATTTCGTTTATAATCCCAGCTATTTGACCAATTTCTAATTCTCCATTATCTAAATCACCCTCGAAAATTCCTTTTTTGGCCCTAGCTCTTCCCAACAAACCTATTAGTTCTTGTTTCGTTGGATTATTCTTATATAACTCCTGAATTTCCTGATAAAATTTATTTTTTATCAAACGAACTGGTGCTAATTCTTTTAGAGTAAGATGAGTGTCACCATCTTTGACATCAATAATTTTCTGTTTAAAGTTTACATGAGCAGAAGATTCTTTGGAAGCTGCAAATCTACTACCTATTTGAACTCCATCTGCTCCTAATACCATAGCAGCTAACATTCCACGACCGTTTGCAATCCCACCTGCTGCAATAACGGGAATAGTAACACTTTCTTTCACCATTGGAATCAAAGTAAATGTGGTAGTCTCTTCACGTCCGTTATGACCACCGGCCTCAAAACCTTCACAAACAACCGCGTCTACTCCAGCAGCTTCTGCTTTTAACGCAAATTTTACTGAACTAACAACGTGAATAACAGTAATTCCTTTTTCTTTTAGAAACGAAGTCCAAGTTTTTGGATTACCTGCAGAAGTGAATACTATGTTCACATCCTCTTCAACAATAATATCCATCAATTCGTCTACTTGGGGATATAACATTGGAACATTTACTCCAAAAGGATTATTGGTAGCTTGTTTACATTTTCGAATGTGTTCTCTAAGCACATCTGGATACATAGATCCAGCACCAATTAAACCTAAGCCTCCAGCATTAGAAACAGCTGAAGCTAGTTTCCAACCACTTACCCAAACCATGCCTCCCTGAACAATCGGGTATTTAATATTAAAAAGGTTTTTTATAATATCTCCCATATACTTTATTCAGTAAATCCGACTCTAAAATCTAAATTATAAGTTATGTTAAAAGGTACTCTTCTGTTCATATCTATAGTAGGTGTCCAACCTTTTATATTTTCAAAATAAGATTTTAATCGATTACTTAAATTTAATGGAATATTAGTTGGAATATGAACATTTGTAATATTACCATCAATATCAATATCAAAATTTAGTAGAATTATACCATTAACTTGAAATCTAATTCTATTGTGAATATCTTTGATTCTTTCCCAAAATTCATCCAAGTATCCACCATTAAAAGATGGAGCTTTGTAGGTTATTAAATCTGCATCAATTTTTTGACCTGTTTCATCATAGAAAACATTTTTCATCAATTTTCCATTGCTGTAGTATTGTTTTGTGGCTAATAGTCCGTTAAAATGATAATATTTCCAAATTCCAACTTTAACTCCATTACTATATATACCCTCAGCATTAATTTGTTTATTGTAAAACCAAGATTTATAGTTACCTGTTAATTCAGAATTACTATCAAAAGACTTAACTACCGACAAATCTCCTTTCACAGAAAAAGAATAACTTATTCCAATTGGTTTTACTCTTTTTTTTGATTTAAAAAACCTCTTTTCTTTCAACTTCCCTCCGTTATAATACCTTGTGTGTTGCCAAACACTATCTTTCTTAACTATAGTTTCTACAGAGAAAGCATTGTTTTTTTTTACAATAGCTCCTTTGTGATCTAAATAATTTACAATTGAATCTTGGGCAAAAAAATTGCCAGTAATCATTAACATGATTAGTAATATTATTTTTTTCATGGCAATTTATTAGTTAAGAAATGACACCAGATCCTAATAATTCTTCATTTTGATACCAGGCCACAAATTGACCTTCTTGAATCGCAGATTGAGGATTTTGAAATTCAACAAATATTCCGTTCTCTACTTTATGTAAAATAGCTTTCTCTAAGGGTTGACGATATCGAATTCTAGCCTCAATATCTAAAGATTCTTGATTTTTTAGCTTGAGATCTTCACGAATCCAGTGTTCTTCTTCATTAGAAACAAATAAAACACTTCTAAACAATCCTTTGTGATGTTTTCCTTCCCCTGCATAAATAATATTCTCGCGCACATCAGTTTCAATAACAAATAATGGCTCTTTGGTTCCTCCAACTGCTAAACCTTTTCGTTGTCCTTTCGTAAAATAATGAGCTCCTAAATGTTTCCCAACTACTTTCCCATCTAGTTTATTGTATTGGTATTTAGTTGCAAAAAAATCTAACTCTTCTTCTTTGGTATTAAAATTGGGTTGTTCTCTTTGATATAGATCAGCTGTATTAGAAACTTGTACAATTTCACCCTCTTTTGACTGAAGTTTTTGTTGTAAAAATTCTGGTAAACGAACTTTTCCTATAAAACATAAACCTTGAGAATCTTTTTTCTCTGCTGTAATTAAATTTGCTTTTTTTGCTATTTCTCTTACTGCAGGTTTTGTTAATTCTCCAATAGGAAAAAGGGCTTTAGATAACTGATATTGTGATAATTGACATAAAAAATAAGATTGATCTTTATTAATATCTTTTCCTGCCAATAGTTTATATATAGGTTTGTCATCGATAATTTCTTCCTCTTTTCTACAATAGTGACCCGTAGCAACAAAATCTGCTCCTAAATCTAAGGCAATGTCCATAAAAACGTTAAATTTTATTTCTCTATTGCATAAAATATCAGGATTTGGAGTTCTTCCTTTTTCGTATTCATCAAACATATAATCTACAATACGTTCTTTGTATTGTTCACTTAAATCCACTACTTGAAAAGGAATTCCTAATTTTTCGGCTACAATTAAAGCATCATTGCTATCTTCTAACCAAGGGCATTCATTAGATATGGTTACAGAATCATCATGCCAATTTTTCATAAAAAGACCAATAACCTCATAACCTTCTTGCTTTAACAAATAGGCAGTAACACTACTATCTACACCACCAGAAAGCCCAACTATTACTCGTTTCATGAAATAAATTCTAAATCGTTAGCAAATTTACAAAAATGCTCTTGAACTTTATTTAGAAAAAGAGTATAGTTTATTTGAAAACCAAAGATAAAATAGTTCAATCATTATTGTTATTAATCATGTTCTTATTGAATTTATTCCCTTCTTTTTTCTCTTTTTTGGATACTTTTTTCCCTCCAATATAGAATTCCCATTTTCCAACCCTTTTGCCATCATTATAAATACCCTCTTCTTTTAAATCACCATTTAATTCAAAATACATCCCCTTTCCATCAAGAATGTCATTTTTATAATTTACTTTTTCTATTAGAACTTCTTGATCTGAATATTTTTTAGAAATCCCATTTTTCATACCATTACGATATTGCGTGATTTCTAAGGTATTTCCATTCTTATAATAATTTTTTAATTCACCTTCTAATTTTCCATTTTTATATAACTCTTCTGAAAAAATGGCGCCATTAGGAAAATAGTAAACCCACCTCCCTATTCTATTTTTTTTAACCATAATTCCTTTAGTTCTTAACTTTCCATCTAAATTATAAAAGCTAACTTTTGCAGAATCTGAAATTGGGGAAAATTCTTTAATAATTGTAGGGTGTTTAGACGTGGTTATGTCATAATATTTGAAAACACCCACCTCTTTACCATTTACAAATGATCCAACATAACGAATACGATTATTAGAATAGTATTTTTTCCATACACCTGTTCTTTTTTTGTCTTTTGTAAATTGGTTGATATTTTGAGCCTTCATCTCAGTTAGTCCAAAATAAAAAGAAATAAAAAAGATTAATACACTTATTATTTTAATATCTAGGAGCCTGTGATACTTCATAAAGTAAATATACAGATTTGATTTAATTTATATTTTTAATGTTAGAGAGGTAATAAATAAGTTAAAAAAGCACACTTTAAATCTAAGTAATTAAGTATTTTTGTTTTGTTGAACTCAACTACAAAAAATGAATATTACACAATTAAACGCTATTTCCCCTATTGATGGGAGATATCGAAATAAAGTAGCACAATTAGCAAATTATTTTTCTGAGGAAGCACTCATAAAGTACCGCGTTCTAGTAGAGATAGAATATTTTATTGCCCTATGTGATATTCCCCTTCCCCAACTACGAGGTTTTGATAAGACTATTTTTCCTGAATTAAAAAAAATATACCAAAACTTTTCTACCGCAGATGCTCAAAAAATTAAAGACATTGAGAAAGTAACTAATCATGATGTAAAAGCTGTTGAGTATTTTATAAAAGAAAAATTTGACTTATTAGGCCTAAAAAAATATAAAGAATTTATTCATTTTGGGTTAACATCTCAAGACATCAATAATACCGCTATCCCATTATCAATAAAAGATGCTATCAACGACGTTTATTTAGTAGAATTAACAAAGGTTTTAAATCGACTGAAAGAGCTTTCAGAAGATTGGGCAGCTATTTCAATGTTAGCAAGAACTCATGGCCAACCTGCATCTCCTACTCGACTAGGAAAAGAAATTCAAGTATTTATTGTAAGAATAGAAGAACAATTAAAGTTTATTAATCAAATCCCCAATGCTGCTAAATTTGGAGGTGCAACTGGAAACTTTAATGCACACAAAGTTGCTTACCCTACTATTGATTGGAAAGTATTTGGATCAAATTTTGTGAATCAAAATCTAGGCTTATACCATTCTTTTCCAACGACTCAAATTGAACACTATGATCATATGGCATCATTATTTGATGGATTAAAAAGAATAAATACCATAATGATTGATTTAAATAGAGACATTTGGACCTATGTAGCTATGGATTATTTTAAACAAAAAATTAAAAAGGGAGAAATAGGTTCTTCTGCTATGCCTCATAAAGTAAACCCTATAGATTTTGAAAACTCTGAAGGAAATTTAGGAATTGCCAATGCAATTTTTGAACATCTTTCAAGCAAACTTCCCGTGTCTAGAATGCAACGTGATTTAACTGATAGTACAGTTTTAAGAAATATAGGAGTTCCATTTGCTCATACGCTGATTGCATTTTCCTCAACACTAAAAGGATTAAATAAGTTACTATTAAATGAAAGTAAATTTCAAGAAGAATTAGATAACAACTGGGCAGTTGTTGCTGAGGCAATTCAAACAATTTTGAGACGTGAGGGCTACCCTAATCCATACGAAGCTTTAAAAGGTCTAACTAGAACTAACGAAAGTATAAATCAGCAGTCTATTTCTAATTTTATCGAAAATTTAGATATTTCTGATGATATTAAAAATGAATTAAAAGCAATAACACCCTCAAACTACACTGGAATCTAATGAAGAATAATTATAGCTATAAAATTACAACGCTATTTTCAATATTAATTATTGTTTTTTTTCTATCGTCATGTAGCTCAAAAAAAGCGAGTAATGCTGAAAGATTTAAATTGGGTGTTTTTGAAATTCCTGCAGGAAAAGGATATAGTAAAACAATCGTAACAAGAATTGATAGTATACAAATTGAAGAATATACTAAATATACAGAAATATCAACTGATTCTGGAGTGTTTAGAAAAGAAACAAAAAATATTGATACCCTTTATATTACTTGGAAAAATAATTTTTTTTACACATTAAAAATGAAATCTCCTAAAACAGAACTCGACAAAGACCCCATATTTGTTCAAATTAATAAGTTATCAGATTCTTCTTATGATTTTACTGCTAAAATTGGATTTTCAGAATTTAAACAAAAAGGTACAGTTTATAAAATAATGTAAATCATGGAATTATTTTTTCAAATAGATACTTGGGTTGCACTATTAACTCTAACTTTTTTAGAAATTATTTTAGGAATAGACAATATTATATTCATCTCTATTTCTGCAAATAAATTACCCAAAGCACAACAAAAGAAAGCAACTTTACTAGGGCTTGCTTTGGCTATGATTACTCGTATTCTATTACTTTTTAGTGTCTCTTATTTAATTGCCTTAAAAGAACCTTTTTGGACCATTCAAAACTCATGGTTTCAAGCTGCATTTACAGGTCAAAGCTTTATTTTATTTCTTGGTGGTTTATTTTTGTTGTATAAGAGTACTAAAGAGATACATCATAAAATGGAACAAAGTTCAATCAATGATAATTCTAATACATCAAAGAAAAAGAACACATTTTCAAATATCATCATTCAAATAATTTTAATAGATATCGTTTTCTCTTTTGATTCTATTCTTACCGCAGTAGGAATGACTAATGGTATAGATGGCGCTCTTACCATTATGATAATCGCAGTACTAATTTCTATGATAATAATGATGGTTTTTGCAAATACTGTTAGTACTTTTGTTAATAATAATCCAACCATACAAATGTTAGCACTTTCATTTTTAATACT
>CBFHOD010000019.1:0-26857 GCA_965657365.1 Flavobacteriaceae bacterium | reverse complement strand
TGAGCGTTACAGTGCTTTAAGTTTAGGAGATGCTATTAAAGAAATTCCTGGTGTTTCGTCTATCAATACGGGAAATACTATTGTTAAACCTGTAATAAATGGCTTACACAGTAGTAGAATTTTAATCGTATCTAACAATGTTCGCTTACAAGATCAAGAATGGGGTATAGATCATGCCCCTAATATAGATATAAATAGTGTTAATCAAATAGCTGTAATTAAGGGTTCTGGTGTATTGCAATACGGTGGTGACGCTATTGGGGGTGTAATTATATTAAGGCCTAGTAGAATTATTAAAAGTGACACCTTATTTGGCAAAACGATTGTTGGAGGGCAAACAAATGGACGAGGCTATAACATTACCTCTAGTCTAAATAAAAATTATAGTTCAGGTTGGTTTGCAAATTTTCAGGCATCCTACAAAAGAAATGGAGATTTTAAATCACCAGATTATAACTTAACAAATACTGGATTAGAATCTAAGAGTGCAGCTGTTAGATTTGGTAAAAACAAATTTGAATCGGGTTATGAACTATATTATAGTTATTTAGATAATGAAATTGGAATCCTAAGAACATCCCATATTGGTAATCTTTTTGATTTTAGACGTGCGATTAACTCAAGCCAACCTATTGTAATTGATGACTTTAACACTTCCATTAATGTTCCTAAACAAGACATTAAACATCATTTAATAAAAGCTAACTATTACAAGCGTTTTGAAAATTTTGGTAAAATTAATTTACAATATGATTATCAAAATAATAGACGTAAAGAATTTGATGTTAGAATTGGAGACAGAAGAAATATTCCTGCTGTTGATTTAATTTTACAAACCCATACTATTTTAGCTGATGTAAGTTTAGATTCTAATTTAGAGCAGCGAGTGAATTTTGGGTTTTTAGGGCGTTATCAGGATAATTTTGCAAACCCCGACACAGGAGTTAGACGTTTAATCCCAGATTATGACAAATATGATTTTGGCATATATACAACTTCAGAATGGCAAATAGATGATGATTTAACTGTTGATGCTGGTATACGCTACGATTTCAATAGAATAGATGCCAAAAAGTTTTATCTAAAATCACGATGGGAAGAGAGCGGATATGATGAAATTTTTTCAGACCTAATTATAGATGAATTTCCAACTCAATTTTTAACTAACCCTAAATTTGATTATCATAATATTTCTGCATCTTTTGGTGGAAAATATACGATAGATGAACATAGTCAAATCATTTTAAATTACAGTTTGGGAAGCAGACCGCCAAATGCCTCTGAATTATTTAGTGATGGTTTGCACCATGCTCTTGCAAGAATTGAAATTGGAGATATTAGGTTCAATAAAGAGATCGCAAATAGAATAGCTTCATCATATTCTTACAATAATTCAAGATTTAACCTTTTAGTCGAAGTATTTTACAATAGAATTAAAGATTATATCTTCCTGAGACCTTTTGAGGATAATTTAGATAACAGAGGGGCTTTTGGTCTTTGGTTATACAAACAAACTAATGCTGAATTATTTGGTATTGATACGAATGTTACATTTGAAATAACAAAAAATTTTGAATGGCAAAATAAGTCCTCTTTAATCAAAGGAGTTGACATAAAAACTGATTTGCCATTGATAAATATCCCAGCATTTAATTCTGTAAATCAAATCATGTATAAAAATGAAGATTGGTTAAATTTTTCTGCAAGTTTAAAATCAGAATTATTTTTTGAACAAAAAGAATTTCCGAATTTCAACTATGAAGTACTTGATCAATTTACTGGAGAGCGATTTGAAATAGATATTAGTTCACCACCTCAAGGGTTTCATCTTATACATTTTTACAGTGAGTTAACCCTTAAAATGAGTAAAAAAACAAGCTTAAATATTGGATTAGGAGTAAATAATGTATTTGACACCTCCTACAGGAATTATTTAAACAGCTTACGATATTTTGCTGATGAATTAGGAAGAAATATCATTTTACAATTAAAACTTAATTATTAATCAAAAACAATTATGAATACCAATAAACTAAATATTAAAACAATGAAAACTAATTATTTAAATTTTATGAAAACTACTAAACTTTTTATCATGGCAATTTTTTGCCTAACATTTATTACATCATGTAACGATGATGACGATAACCCAGAACCAGTAAATGAAGAAGAGTTAATCACTAATGTAACGTTAACATTTACCAATACTGCTAATGCAGGTGATGTAGTAATAATGTCTAATGTAGCACCTGATGGACAAGAAGGGGCTTTTACTAATACTGTTAATGGTACATTCACAGCAGGACAGTCTTATTCATTGGATCTAGAAATAACTAATGAAAGTGATCCAGCTGATATTGATGATGTTTTAAACGATGACATTATTCCTGAAGGAGACGAGCATTTTTTTAAATACAATAATACGCTTGGGTTGGGTATGATTAGAGATGCTAGTGATCTTGCTGGTGCTAATGATACTAATTTAGGAGTTTCTACAACTTGGACTTCTGGAGCAGCAGGTACTGGAAATTTACAAATTATTTTAGTACATCAGCCGGAAACAGCTGATGATTCTAATCAATTTGGTTCTACCACTGGAGGAGAAGAAGATTTTAATATAACTTTCCAAGGTGTTGAAGTACAGTAATATAAACAACATAATTATTAAAACGCTGCAGTTTTCTGTGGCGTTTTTTTATTGTAAAATTTAAAAATTATTTTACAAACTCAGTTTTCTTGAGTGTATTCAAAAGGACAAATGATATGATGAAAAAAACTGCCAAACACAATACACTCCATTGCATAGAATCGGTTAATGCATATAATAAACCATAGACAAAAGTTCCTAAAACAATAGCAATTTTTTCAGTAACATCATAAAAACTAAAATAAGTGGCATGATCCTCTGTTTCTGGTAACAGTTTAGAATACGTTGAACGGGTTAACGATTGAATAGCTCCTAAAACTAAGCCTAAAACACCTCCTAAACCGTAAAAAAGAACATCCACATTTGGTAATTCTTTGTGAAGATTGAATGCTGCTAAACATACAAGCACCCATATTAAAACTGTAACTTTTAATGCTTTAAAGTTTCCATAATGCTCAGAAAGCTTGGAAAAAAACCAAGCCCCAAAAATAGCAACTATTTGAATTAATAAAACTGTAATGATTAAATTAACTGTTCCAAGACCTAATTCAGTTGAACCAAATATTGTAGCCAATAATATGATGGTTTGAACTCCAACACTTAAGAAGAAAAAAGCATAAAGAAACCTTTTTAATGTTGGATAATTTTTAATTTCATTTCCAACAATTTTTAACTCTTTAAACCCTTTCCATATGTAATCTTTTTCTGGTTTTTTATCAAAAATATTATTGGGTAGCCTTCTAAAAGTGATTTGTGCAAAACCTAACCACCATAAACCAACCATAACAAATGATATTTGTGATGCAGTACCAGATGTAATTCCTAATAATTCTGGTTTCAATATCATTCCTAAATTTATTACTAATAAGATTACAGAACCTAAATAGCCTAAAATAAACCCTTTAGCACTCACCCTGTCTTGATCTTCAGGAAAAGCAACCTCTGGAAGATAAGCATTGTAAAAAACGATACTAGACCAGAAACCAATACTTGCAAGAATAGTAAAAACAATACCTATCCAAACCGTGTCAATTCCATCAAAAAAATACAAGGACATCACGGATAAAGAACCTATCCAGCAAAAAATTTGAAGAAAACGTTTTTTATTCCCTGTGTAATCAGCAATAGCTGAAAGAATTGGTGACATAAAAGCAACCACTAAGAATGAAAAGGATAAGGCATAGGAATATAAAGTGTCTGGATGTTCCCAATCTGTTCCTAAAAAGGAAACTGTAGCACCTTCGGTAAGGTTTGAATAATATAAAGGAAATACTGCTGTTCCAATAACCAAAGAATACACTGAGTTTGCCCAATCATAAAATGCCCAGGCATTAATTAGCTTTTTATCTCCTTTTTTTAACATATAAATTGCGATTTAAAATATTATATTAAAAGCTAAACAATACTTTTAATTTTTGGTTATAATTATAAATGCAATATACTTAAATTTAGTAAACCTTAAATTTTTCATAATTATCTGATGTCATCAGCTATTCTTCTTCATGACAAATTAGATTTCCATATTTTTGTATTTAAAATACAGTATTTATCTAGTTTAAGATTTTAAAAAATTATTGAAACTTTTAGAAAATAAAAAAATATTAATTCCAAGCTTAGTTATTCCTAAACCCGTAAGCTATTTCGCAAAAGTCTTAGAATTAATTTCAGTTAGATTATCCAGTTTATTTGGAATGAGGTTATTTATGACCCCAATAAATTATCCAATACCAAAGCGGGAACGATACATGTTGAAGAGCGCACAGAAAAAGCGTATGTTTATTGATGACATCAACAAAGAAATTGAAGTTTTATCCTACGGATATTCAAGAAAAAAAGTGTTATTAGTTCATGGATGGTGTGGCAGAAGTACACAATTATTTGCTTTTGCTGATAAGTTATTAGAAAATGGATATATGGTCATTTCTTTTGACGGTCCTGCTCATGGGAGATCCTCTGGAAAAACTACAATGATGCCCGAATTTCTGAAAACAATCAAAAAAATTAATACAACATTTGGCCCATTTGAAGCTGCAATAGGACATTCTTTTGGAGCTACTAGTTTGTATATAGCCGCTTCTGATTTTTTAACTGTTAAATCATTAATTGCTGTTGGTTCAGGAGATAAAATTTCCGATATCATTTTAAATTTCTCAAAAAACTTGTATCTTAAAAAAAAATCAGCTCAATTAATACAATCTAGATTAGAAAAAAAATGGAATATAAAAGTTGATGATTCTTCAAGTAGTACCGTAGCAAGGAAAATTAATATTCCTGTATTAGTCGTTCATGATGTGACTGATGGAGATGTACCGGTAAGTTGCGCCTATGAAATTCGAAAAAATTTAAAGAGGGGAAGTTTATTAATTACCAATAAGTTGGGACACACAAAAATATTAAGAGATAAGAGCGTTATTATTAAGAGTGTTGATTTTATTAAACAAAACTCATGAAAAAATTTATACTCTTATATCTATTATTTTTTTATAGCCTCATGTCCTTTTCACAAGTTAGAGTTACCATTAAATTAAAAAATAACCAAGAAATAAAAGATTCTGTTAAACAAATTGGAGAAAAATTAATTTCTTTAAAAACTGACGAAAAATATAAGCTCAATGATGTTAGTGACATAAAAGTTTTTAATAAGAAAAAAATAAAACATTATTATATTCTAGATGTAAAATCATATAAAAATTCTAAACGAATTCAAAAAGGGCTTGGAACAAAAGTTTATAGTAAGGGAACTATAGAATTATATTTTATTTTATTTGGTTCTAATATTAAAAATAATTTTGATCAGAGAAAAATCTACAATTCTAAAACAGAGGTTTTTATTAAACGAAAAAACAGTAAATACACCTACAATATAGGATGTATCGATGGGGTTGGATGCAAAAATATTAAAAAGCGTCTCTATAATTTTTTTAATGATTGTCCAAGCTTACTAGAAAGGATTAAAAAAAATCAAATAAAAGAAAGAAACATAAAAAAAATAATAGATTACTACGTTGAGTCCTGTAAAAACTAAATTTGATTTTAGTACATTAATCGTAAAACTTTTTTAAAACCATGAAAAAATTAATTGCATTTGTCTTTATCGCCTTTTTAATAAGCTGTTCGGGAATTGCCCAGAAATCTGAAAAAAAAATTGAAAAAAAATATGCTATAGAAAAAACAGCTTCTGAATGGAAAAAGCAGTTAAATAGTTTACAATATTATGTTTTGAGAGAGTCTGGAACAGAAAGGCCTTTTACCAGTCCACTAAACGAAAATAAAAAAGTTGGTATTTATGTTTGTGCCGCATGCGATACACCACTATATAACTCCTCTCATAAGTTTGACTCTGGAACAGGCTGGCCATCTTTTGATAGAGCTATTGTAAATAATGTAGAATTAGATGTAGATTATAAAATTGGTTATGCCAGAACTGAATTAAAATGTGCAACATGTGGAGGTCATTTGGGTCATTCTTTTAACGATGGACCCTCAAACACAACTGGAGAAAGACATTGTATTAACGGTGCTGCTCTTAAGTTTAATAAAAAATATAAAGAATAAGTAAATACCTTTTAAACTTTAATAAAATTTAACTGGTAAATCTTTTTTGAACCGTAGAATTTATAACGATAGATTCTGGCTCTGCATCAAATTCATCTAATCTCTTTAATAAAAGTCTTGCAGAAGTAGAACCTACTTTTTTACCGTGCTGGTCAATTGTGGTGAGTTTGGGCGTTAAATGTTCTGATATTACTCTGCTGGCATAACCTATTATAGCAATCTTCTTGTTTTTTAACACCGCTTTCTTTTTACCAATTCTATAGGCAGCTAAAGAAGATTCTTGATCTAAAGCCATAATAGCATCTATCTTATTTAAATCAATCAACTTAGTTAACTCTTTTTCTAAATAGTCTTCTGAACCTTCAATTATAATTGTGTCTTGCTTATTTTTAACAGCTGATTTGTATCCTTTAGTTCTCAGCTTGCCTACATTTAAATTATTAATACTAGAAACTAATACAATGCTTTTTCTTCCTTCATTTATTAATTCATTTACAGCGTTAAAAACAGCATTATAATCATCTACCAATACTTTATCACAAGGGATAGAATTTACAATTCTATCTACCAATAATAATGGGGTATCCCCGATTAAACTATTTAAATGGGTAAAGTCTTGTTTTATTTGAGTTTCTTCTGACACAGCAATAATGATGGCATCTACTAGGCCGTTAGATAAGGTTTGTACAGACTGTACTTCTTTGTCAAAAGATTCATTAGTAATACTAATGATAATATTATATTGAGATTTAGCAATTACACTATCTATTCCTCTCAAAACTCTAGACATGAAAAAATTTTTAATACTTGGCAACACAACACCAATGGTATTTGTTTTTCCTGACTTTAAATTTACAGCTAGTTTATTTGGCTTATAATTATGAAGTTTTGCAGCCGATTTAATTCTTTCTTTTGTGCTATCACTAATTTCATAACTATCATTTAATGCCTTTGAAACGGTAGAAATAGAAACCTCTAGAATTTTAGATAATTCTTTAATTGTGATATTTTTCTTCATATAGAGCTCAGTATATAATTCCGAAAAGTACAATAAGATTTAGGAATACCAAACTTAAATAGCTTACTTTTTTATTAAATAATCCTAAGATTCAATACCAAATATTTAATAAAGTGATAGCTTTTAAGAAATAAAAATAATGAACTACACTAAAATCTAATCTTTGTTTGAAGAAAAGAAAATATTATTAGGAACTTAGAATTAAAGATAGATTAAGTACTCTTTTCCTTTAGTAAAATACATGTATTATCTATATTTGTTGTTCTTAAAAAAAGCAAAAGAATCCTATGTTTAATAATTTAAGTGAAAAATTAGATAAAGCTTTACACACCTTAAAAGGGCACGGTAAAATAACAGAGGTTAATGTAGCAGAAACTCTAAAGGAAGTTCGTAGAGCATTATTAGATGCCGATGTTAATTTTAAAATTGCAAAAGAGTTCACCAAAAGAGTTCAAAATAAAGCCATTGGACAAAATGTCTTAACCACATTGAACCCTAGCCAATTAATGGTTAAATTAGTAAAAGACGAATTAACTGATTTAATGGGTGGTGAAGTTGTTGGGATCAACTCAGGAGGAAACCCAACCGTAATCTTAATGTCTGGTTTACAAGGTTCTGGAAAAACTACTTTTTCTGGTAAACTAGCTAACTTCTTAAAGACTAAAAAAGCAAAAGAAATACTCTTGGTTGGTTGTGATGTTTATAGACCTGCCGCAATAAATCAATTACAAGTCGTTGGAGAACAAATAGGGGTTGATGTATATGCTGAGGTTGAAAATAAAAATCCCGTTGAAATTTCATTAAATGCCATTAAACACGCCAAAGCAAATGGTAAAAATGTTGTTATCATTGATACTGCAGGTCGCTTAGCTGTTGATGAAGAAATGATGACTGAAATTTCAAATATTCATAAAGCTGTAAAACCTCAAGAAACACTATTTGTTGTAGATGCTATGACTGGTCAAGATGCAGTGAATACAGCAAAAGCTTTTAATGATATCTTAAACTTTGATGGTGTAATACTAACCAAGTTAGATGGTGATACACGTGGAGGAGCAGCTTTATCAATTAAATCAGTTGTAAATAAACCTATAAAGTTTATTGGAACTGGTGAAAAAATGGATGCCATTGATATTTTCTATCCGGATAGAATGGCAGACCGAATTCTAGGAATGGGAGATGTAATTTCTCTTGTAGAAAGAGCTCAAGAACAATATGATGAAGATGAAGCTAGAAAACTTCAAAAAAAGATAGCAAAAAATCAATTTGGTTTTGACGATTTTTTATCTCAAATTCAACAAATAAAGAAAATGGGAAGTATGAAGGATCTGGTTGGAATGATCCCTGGAGCTGGTAAAGCAATGAAAGATGTTGATATAGATGATGACGCTTTTAAAGGAATTGAAGCTATTATACATTCTATGACCCCAATAGAAAGAACTACTCCTACTTGTATAAATGCTAGTAGAAAAAAAAGAATAGCCAAAGGTTCAGGTACTTCCGTTCAAGAAGTTAATCAATTGATGAAGCAATTTAATCAAATGAGTAAAATGATGAAAATGATGCAAGGGGGCGGTGGAAAAAAGATGATGCAAATGATGAAAGGAATGCAGTAATAATTGAAAACTAAATAAAATGATTTTATTAGACGGAAAAAAAACTTCATCAGAAATTAAAGATGAAATAACATTAGAGGTTTTACAATTAAAAAAAGATGGAAAAAAAACACCTCATTTAGCCGCAGTAATAGTTGGTAATGACGGGGCAAGTAGAACGTATGTTGGAGCTAAAGTTAAAGCGTGTAAGCGTGTTGGTTTTTTATCTACCCTAATCGAATTATCTGAGGAAACTTTAGAAGAATCATTATTGTTAAAAATCAACGAATTGAATAACAATAATACTATAGATGGATTTATCGTTCAACTCCCATTACCAAAACATATCGACGAACAAAAAGTTTTAATGGCTATAGATCCAAAAAAAGATGTAGATGGTTTTCATCCAACTAATGTTGGGAAAATGGCCTTAAATCTTCCCACATTCATTTCTGCTACTCCTTATGGTATTCTTGAATTATTAGAGCGATATAAAGTTGAAACTTCTGGAAAACATGTAGTTGTTATTGGGAGAAGTCACATCGTGGGAAGTCCAATGAGTATATTGCTCTCGCAAAAAAGAAATGTTGGAAATGCTACAGTAACAATTACACATAGTAGAACCAAAAATTTAAAAGAAATTACTTTACAAGCGGATATCGTTATAGCTGCTTTAGGCATACCTGAATTTTTAACCGAAGACATGGTAAAAGAAAATGTAACAGTAATTGATGTAGGGATTACTAGAGTTGAAGATGCTAGTAAAAAAAGTGGTTATCGTCTTTTAGGTGATGTAGCTTTTGATGAAGTTTCAAGAAAAGCCGCATACATTACTCCAGTTCCAGGAGGTGTTGGCCCAATGACCATAGCTATGTTACTCAAAAACACGCTTTTAGCCTCAAAAAATAACAATTAAAAAAAAGTGATATCTTGTAAAAAATATCTTACAATTGAATCAATTTTTTTTTAGTGATAACGCAGATTTTGTTCCCTTTTCAGAACAACATCTTTTGACAATAATCATCATAATTATTATTGGGAGCTTATTAATCTTTTGGGCGAAAAAACAGCCTGAAAAAAATCAAATTATCACAGGAAACACTCTTGCTTTTTCAATCTGTTTTATTATAGTTTTTGGTTCTATATTAAATGCTTTTAAACAAGATTTTGATTACCAAGAAGATCTTCCGCTTCATTTATGTAGTTTTTTAGGATTAATTATACCTATATTTTCTTATACTAGAAAATTCATATATTATGAAGTCTTTTTCTTTTTAATATTAGCAGGAACACTACAATCTTTAATTACCCCCTCAGAATATAATTTTTTAAACTTTACTTATTTTAGATACTGGTTTGTTCATTCTGGTCTTGTAATAATGATGTTATACGCAACATTTGTATTTAAAATGAGACCAACACTAAAAAGTGTATTTAAATCATTTATTGGAATGCAATTTTATGTAATTATTATGTTTATCATAAATTACATTTTAGGCTCTAATTATTTCTACACCAACAAAAAACCCGACGCCACCACTTTATTAGATGTTTTTGGAGAATGGCCTCAATATATTTTTGTAGTCGAATTAATTGTAATTCCTTTTTTCATTCTTATCTACCTCCCTTTTTACTTAACAAGAAATAAAAATTAATTTTCTTCTCTGTTAACTTTGTCAATAGAAAATGCAGGAAGACAAATAGCAATATACTCGCATTCCTCTTTAAAAGGGTTAGAATATTGAACTCTAATATTTTTTTCAATCTTTATTGATTGTCCAGCCTCTAAAATGATAGTTTCATCATCTATAATAAATTGTTTTTTACCTTTAATAATAAAGGTAAATTCCTCAAAATTTGGAGTTTGAAAAGGTTCACTCCATCCAGGTGGAGCAACCATATGAGCAATACTGATTTTAGAATTATTATCCGTTAGATTACCAAAATGTTCCTCAATAAGTTTTCCATCATTTGTTGGTACTTTAAATGGAGAATTTTGAATGATATATTTAGTAGACATCTTAATAGAACCAAACAATAAATGATTTCATCTTGGCTAAGTCAGGAATTTGTTCTAAGGTAACCTTTTGATTACTAAAAGCTTTCAATCCCAATTCTTCCTTATCTATGGCAATAGTAGCATTTAATTCATCGATAAATAAAGTTGCGGAATAAAAAGATGATTCTATTTTATCAATTATATTATTAGCTCTTATGTCTGAAAAAGATGTTCTTATATTTAAGCCTGTTGTTGTTTTAAATCTATCGTCAAAGATTTGTATGCTTTTGATTGTTGAGGTAGAATCTAACTGTTCTTTTGGGACTATAGTTAACAAGTGTTTTCCATCCTTATTGTAAATAAGATACTCGTCATCATCTTGAAAATAATTGTCTCCCAGTGCTCCTTCACTTAAATTTGCAACAATAGAATCATTTTTAAAAATATCAGGAAGCTCTTTTACAATTGTTTTTGTGGTAAGATGTCCTACTTTTCCTTTTTCTATGACAAACTTTTGGCTATCTGAACAGCTAATAATTGATGATAATAGAACTAAAAAAAGGAACTGGAGACTATATTTTTTCATTATTTATTTTTAAGAAATCATTAATAAAACGAACAAAGCTGTTATATCGTATTAAAAAGCTAAGATAACTTTATAAATATATAAAAAGAATCAAATTATTAGAATTTATATTCCATTATCTATCAATCCAGTTTTTAAATTCTTTCACTCGTTCTCTACTTACAATAATTTCCATCTTATCGAAAGATTGCAACATCAATCGAAGCCTACTATTAGTGTAAGTTACTATCTCTTTGATCGCACTAACATGAATTATAAAAGTTCTATTAACTCTAAAAAAAACCTCCGGATCTAAACCGTCTTGCCAATACTCTAACGAGTTGTCTATTAAATAACTTCTGTTTGATTTAGAATGAATGTATGTTGATTTATTTTCACTGTATAAACATTCAATTTCGTTTGTTGGAATAATTTTAATGTACTGACCGATTTTTATGGTAAATCTCTTCTTGTACTTTCTATCAATAGGATTAATTAACAGTTTACGTATATCATCCATATTAACTTTAAGGTTAGAGGTTTTAGGCAGTTGTTTGTGATATTTATCTACTGCATTTTTTAATTCATCTTCATCTATGGGTTTTAATAAATAATCTATACTGTTTAATTTAAATGCTTTTAAAGCATACTCGTCATAAGCAGTGGTAAATATAATAGCACTATCTATGGCAACTTCTTCAAAAATTTCAAAAGACAAGCCATCTGACAATTGAATATCTAGAAATATTAGGTCTGGCTGTTCATTAGTTTGAAACCAGTTCAAAGACTCTTCTACAGAATGTAACATGACTTGAACTTCTATATCAAGTTTTTGCAGCATTCGTTTTAATCTTCTTGCGGCAGGTTTTTCATCTTCAATAACAATGACTTTCATTTAACTATTAATTATTTTTCGTTCATGTATTCTTTGATCTTTTTATCTTCCCAACTTTTATTCATAAAAAGCAGGTTTTCTGAAAAAGTATTGTAGGTGTGAAAAGCAATAGCAATACCCCACCAAAACCAGAGAGAAAAATTATTTCCCTCAAAAATAGCTTCCTCAAAAGAATCTCCTCTTACAAGATCTTTATAAACTTTGTATGATGATAACACAATGTTTACAAATAAATAAATACTAACATGACTATAATATTTTTTTAATTTTTCAACTCTTTTTTTAGCTCTTAAAAAGCTTTTATCTAATTCTCTATTATCTATCTCCATTTTTTATTTATCTAGGATTTTATTATTTCTTTCATAATCTTTCTTCATTAATTCTTTAATTTTCTTTTCTTCCCAAGCACTTCCAAATAAGTTTTTAAAACCGAAAACACTTATCCAATGAAAGAAAATACCTATTCCCCAAAATAACCAGGTAGAATAAACGCCAAAGTTTGTGAAAGATTCTGACAAACTACTGTTATCGCTGTAGGTTAATCCAAAAATAATAATACCACTAATAAAAATATTGATTAATACATATATCAATAAGTGAGAATAAAAACCTTTTATTTCTTTAACTCTTTTTTTTGCATTTAAATACTGTTGTTCTTTTAAATATTCTTGTTCCATTTTATTTTTTATTTATTTTTTTTCATGTATTCTTCAATCTTCTTCCGCTCCCAGTCTTTTCCAAAACCAATAGATGGTAGACCTAACACCTTTAACCAATGAAAAAATAATCCCAATACATTTCCAAATATAGCCCACCAAAACCAGTGATAACCTGGTGTTAGCTTTAAGTTAATAAATACCAGAAATGGAAGTAAGAAAAACATTACTGTCAGATGTGAATAAAAACCCTTAATCTCTTTAACTTTTTTCTGAGCATTTAAATATTGAAGCTCTTTATTATATTTTATTTCCATATTTTACAATTTATCTTTTGAATCATTCATAAGTTCTTTAATCTTTTTTTCTTCCCAATTCTTACCCAGAAAAACATTATAATTATTAGCCTCTAGCAACTGTGAAACTAAGCCGATACTCCATCCAAATAATGGAAACCAAAACCAATGAAAATATGGAATAAAAGTTAAGTTTATAAAAATTAAAAAAGGCATTATTAGTGCAAAAGAAGCTAAGCTTGTGTAAAACTTTTTAAGTTTTTCTACTCGCTCAACTGCGAGTACATACTTACTATTTTCTAGATTTTCTGAATACATTATGTTATTTGTTTTAATTAATAGAGGAATACTTACTTTAAATATTTTATGATTATTTTCTATGATTACATTTTTTTCTGAAATCAATCCATACCTGTCTGCTATATTTCGAAGTCCTACCCTAGTTCCTTTACCTATAGCTTCTTTTGGATTGATATTATTTTCGATGATTAAATAACTACCTTGTTCATATATTCTAACTGTTAACGGTTTAGAAGATGAGACTACATTATGCTTTAGTGCATTCTCTAAAAGTAATTGTAATGAGAGAGGGACAATCTTTAGGTTATCATCACTAACTGATGTAGGTATTTCAAACTTAACTGCATCTTCAAACCTCATTCCAAGTAATTCCATGTAGGTATTCGCAAATTTAATTTCTTGCATTAATGGAATAAGTTCTTTATTTCTTTGTTCTAAAACATACCTATAAACTTTAGATAGTTTTGTAGTAAATTTCTCTGCTTGATATGGGTTTTCACCTATTAAAGAAGTTAAAACATTTAGACTATTAAACAAGAAATGAGGATCTAGTTGACTTTTTAAAGATTCAAATTTTGCAGTTTCTGTTTTAGCTACAATCTCCTGTTTTGAACTTTCATTTGACATGGCTAACTTCCAGTTAGTCATAAAGTCCTTTGCATGTAAAAAAGTTGAAACACCCAAGGAGAGTAAAATGTAAAAAAAATGAATATATAAATTAGAACCTTTTAAAAATAATGAAGGATCATTATTTCCAAGTACATACCAAGTAATATAATTTATTCCTAAAATTATAGATACAGTATATAAAATAGTTCCTATAATACCTGCGGTAACTCGTTGTTTAGTTTCTGAAATCCAATCCCATTTTGTACTTAAGTAGTAATTAATAAATACATTACCAAAACCTAATCCAAAAGAAAACATTCCAGAAACTATAAATGAATATACTATACCTTTAGAGGTAAATTGTTGGAAAATTAAAATAAAAATAATTCCAAATATAATAGTCATTTGCAAACAAAGAATAGTATCTTTTTTTAAATTTCTAATTTTAAAAACTTCATTATTTCTCATGCTGTTATCTGTACTATTTAAATTAAATATTCTGAAAATTAATTTCTAAATTCAAATTTTCATCTCCTAAGCTAAATTTTGAATTTTCAAATGTATTTGGCCCAAAACTTAACCTGTGTTTAGTAGAAGCATATTCTTCTATTTGAACTCCGCTTTCATCAAAATCAATTCTATCATTATTATTTTTGTCATGAAAGCAAACTACTGAATATTTACCTTTTTTTAGATTTTCAAAAGTAACTGTACTTTTTCCATCTATAATCATTGCTCGTTTTGATTTTAGAGGTCTTTTCATAAATGTTACTTTATCAAACAAAACAAATGAAACTTTTCCTTCATCATTTATAACGTTCGTTGCTATTACAGTAATATTTTTGTTTGAAGATAAAAAAACTCCAATAAACATCAATATAGAAGTTAGAATAGTTGCTAAAACTTTCATCATATCTTACAAAATTTACACATAAATACCTTCAAGAGTAGATAAATATGAAACAAATATGCAATGATGATATCACTATAAAAAGAATAAAATACTGAGCTGTCTTTTTTTTAGGATGAGCTGTAAGAAGTTTTATTTTTTAAAAATTAAGTACTCTTCTAAACAAAGCTGTAATAAATCTCAAAGGTGGCATTGATAACATAATTCTTAAATCTTCAATAAAACTAGTCTCTTCGTCAAGAAATCTAAAAACATTTTTTAATGAATTTCTTTTAAATAATGTAGAGAATAATTTAGAACCCAGATGGTTATGGTTCGCTAGTACATCTAACATTAATAAGTCATAAAACCAGAATCTTGTTTTTTTTCTAAAATTTGTAAAATCGTTTTCTGTTTTAAGAAAGGCAATTAGTTGAATAGTTTTTTTAGAGGTATTCTTAAAAGTATATCCAGTACTAGCTTTTGTCCAGCCTCCAACTGTACCAATATTTAATATATTTTTTGAGTTATCTTGCCAAAATTTGAAAGAAGTCATAGGAATAATCCCTTTTTCTATTTCTGTAATAGTATACTCTTTAATGGAGTTAAGTTCCAAGTATTTTTGTAACTCATACTCATATTCTTCTTTTGTTAAAAGGTCTTTAGAGAATAACGTATACTCAAATAATGCTTTGTTTGCAGAAACCGGTAAAACATACATAAATCTAGTATTCATTTTTTGATCAATAGTAAAATCCATAAAAGTAGCAACCGAATCATCAAAATGATTTTTTTTGGTTTCTATAAACCATCCTGTAAAGTGCTGTAAAAGAACAGGATACTCTTCTTGAAGTGTATACTTTTGATCAAAATCTATACTATTTAGTAATTTTACGGCGCGATATTGACCTATTGAGGTCTCCACAAAAGCACCCTCTGCAGTATCTAAAATACTAGTAACATTAGCTTTAATAAAGCTAATGTTATTTTTAGTCTCTATAAAATTCCATAATTTTTCGTAAAATTTAGCACTTCTAATCATTTTATAAGTATAAGATTGAAGTTGTATAGTCTTTTTGTAAGAACAGCTTTCAAATAATATTTTATCCCATGACTTAAATACTAAATCATCCCATTCACCTTTATCATTCTCCCAAAAACACCATGTTCTATCATTGGATGTTTTTTTCTCTTTATCAATTATTAATATGGATGCATTATCAAAAAAAGAATCTTTAGCCATTCTATAAGCAAGCATAAGCCCTGAAGCTCCTGATCCAGTAATAATGTAGTCGTAATTTTGCATTAAAAAATTAAAAAGGTGAAAAAGAAAACAATGATCGCCACAAATATATGAATAGATACTTTCTTATTCGTTTTTATATCTATTTGACGATATAAATAATGAGCAATACTTCCAATAATAAACCAAGCTACATAATTTTTAAGAGGAATGGTATTATTTTCAAACTCCCAAAAATCAAATCGTGGAGCTGATACTTCGATCATAATATCGATTAACATCATTGTAAATCCACCAAGTAAAGATTGAACAACTGTATTATTATGAAGTATTGAACTTAAATCAGCAGTAATTATAGTTAATACAGCCCAATTCACACAAATCATTAACGGAACTCCACCTAATTTTAAACCTAAATTATCCCCATAGGAGTAGGAGCCAAAAATTAAACCATAATTAACACCTAAATATTCTGTAACAAAGCCAATTAGAAATGGAATAAAAAAAGCAAGTAAAAACCTCTTAGATAGATCTTTAACACTCCAAATGATAAGAATAACATACATTGAGAGGTTTATTGGTGTTAACTTTAGAAACCATTCAGAATTAGAAGATAAAATCCCTAAGATTCCAGAAATATTAAAAAGCCAGATCATAAAAATGGATATTGCTATTTTATATTTTGAAATCATGTATTTTTTAAAATTAAATCTGAAACAATTTTACCAGATAGTAAACAAAGAGGTATACCACCTCCGGGATGAACGCTACCACCACAAAAATAGAGATTTGAAATTTGCTGACTAAAATTTGGATGTCTTAGAAAAGCTGCAAATTTATTATTACTAGAAGCACCATATAATGCTCCCTGATAGGAGTTGGTCTTAGCTTCTATTAACCTAGGATCTAATACAGTTTCAAATTCAATAAGGTCTTCTATATTAACCGATAAAATAGTAGATAATTTTTTAAGAATATTTGACCTAACATTGTTAATGATAGTGTCCCAATCCTGACCCGTATTGCTTGGAACATTTACCATTACAAACCAATTTTCACAACCTTTGGGTGCATCAGATTTATTTTCCTTTGATGTAATATTTACATACACTGTGGGGTCATTATGTACTTGATATTTATTAAATATGTGTTGAAACTCTTTTTTGTAATCCTCAGAAAAAAATATATTGTGTAAATCTAATGAAGGAAATTCCTTTCTAATTCCCCAATAAAATATCAAGGCAGAACTTGATCTTGGTTGTTTTAATGTTTTTTCGGGGGACTTTTGATTTTTTAGTAATGTTCTGTAAGTTGGAACAACATCACTATTAGAAATTACAATATCTGAGAAAAAATCTTTGTCATTTGAAGAAATACCTATGGCTTTTTTATCTTTGACATGAATTTCGTCAACTCTAAAATTAAAATGAAATTTAACACCTAAATCTAGAGCTAACTGATAAATACTCTGAGTAATTGAACGCATACCTCCAGTTGGAAAAAAAGTGCCGTAGTGTTGCTCTAAATGGGGAATCATAGACATTATACCTGGAGTTTGATAAGGTGAAGATCCATTATAAGTGGCAAATCTATCAAACAACTGAACTAATCTAGAATCGTCAAAACTTTTGGCATTATAATCGTGTAATGTTGAGTTAATGTTCAAACTATTAATATTGAAAATTGCTTTTACGGTTTTTTTTGTAAAATAAGTGGAAAATTTATGTAGAGACTTTTCTAAAAACAATGAGGAAGTTAGTTCATATTTTTTTTTACTTCTGTCAAAATAGTGAAGTAATTGATCCTTGTCTACATTAAAAGTTTTTTCTGCAGTTTCAGCAAATTTATGAACATCTGACTTTGCTTCAAACTTAGTACCATCTTTAAAAAAATAATGACAAGCTGTTTCTTTTTTCTTATAAGAAAAATAATCTTTTATGTTTTTTTTTGAAATAGAAAAAAGTTCCTCAACTAATTGAGGCATGGTAAATAAGGAAGGCCCCATATCAAAACGATACCCCTTGTTTGAAAAATCAGTTAGCTTACCTCCTGGATAATCGTTAGATTCAAAAATTTCAACTTTAAAACCTGCATTTTGTAGATGAATAGCGACAGATAAACCAGCAACACCTGCACCTATGACAATTGCTTTTTTAGGTTGTTTTTTACTCAAGCCTATTTTTTTTGGGTTTTCTAAAATATTTAAGAGGTACAAATAACATCCCAAAGCATTCGCCATCTTCTTTCATCAACTTCTTATGATGGATTTTGTGTGCTTTTCTTAAACCTAATAAATACCAATTTTTTGTATGTTTAAACCATTTAAACCTTTGATGAATTAATACATCATGAACCAAGAAATAGGCAGCACCATAAGCCATAATACCAAAACCTATAGCTGCTAGAAAATACAATTGCTGTTCCATTCCAAAATAGATAGATAATGAGCTAGGTAAAGCAAAAATGATAAAAAACAAATCATTTTTTTCAAATATATTTTTATACTTTGGCTGATGATGATCTTCATGTAAATACCATAAAAAACCATGCATCACAAATTTGTGAGTACACCAAGTTATACCCTCCATGACTAAAAAAGTGATAAACGATGTTAAAACTAGCAGTATCATTAAATCATATTTAATTTATACTTGACATAACTTCTCGCCAATAAATTAATTTTCATTGGATCTGATATTCTAACCCTTGTTTCAATAATTTCTGAAGAAGGAACACTGCTTAGTTTTTTTAATAATCTTCTATAATATCTATAAGCCATATAAACTCCAAACTTAGCTTCTACAGGTAATTTAAGAATACCATGATTGAAAGCATAGTCAAAATCATCTTCAATTTCCTGGATAATTAATTGTTTGGAAACTTTATCTAAAGAAGCTAAATCTACGTTTGGAAAATAAGAACGATTTAACAATTCAAAATCATCTTTTAGGTCTCTTAAAAAGTTTACTTTTTGAAATGCAGATCCCAACCTCATGGCGGCATCTTTTAATTCGTTATATTTTTCATCATCACCATCAACAAAAACTTTCAAACACATTAAGCCAACTACATCAGCAGAGCCGTAAATATATTCATTATATTCTTCTTGTGTTTGATATTCAGTTTTTGATAAATCTGCACGCATACTTTTTAGAAAAGCTTTAACAAGATCGTCTGTTATATTGTATCTTTTTACAGTAGCTTGAAATGAATTTAAAATAGGGTTTAAACTTATACCGTTCTCTAAAGCTTTATAATATTCGTTTTCAAAATCATCTAATAATTCTTCTTTTTTATAATCGTGAAAAGTATCTACAATTTCATCAGCAAAACGGACAAAACCATAAATATTATAAATTGCTGATCTAATAGTAGTAGATAACATTTTTACAGCCAATGAAAAAGATGTACTGTATTTTTTTGTCACTAGTTTACTAGTATCGAAACTTACTTCATCAAATAATTCCTTCATTATATTCTCGTTTTTTGTATTAACTCAGCTGCAATTTTCCCAGATATAAGTGAGGGAGGAACTCCAGGTCCCGGAACAGTTAGTTGCCCAGTGAAATATAAATTTTTTACTTTTTTACTTTTTAGTTTAGGTCTTAAAAATGCAGTCTGTAATAGAGTCATTGCCATACCATAAGCATTCCCTTTATATGAGTTGTATTCTGATTTAAAATCGTTTACACAAAATGATTCCTTAAATATAATATTATTTTGAATTGATTGTTGTGTTTTTTGTTCAAATCTTTTAATGATTTTTTTTAGATAGGTGTTTCTAAGTTCAGGGGTGTCCTTTATGTTAGTAGCAATAGGCATAAGTATAAAAACTGCATCACAACCTTCTGGCGCCATAGAAGAGTCCGTTTTTGAAGGTACATTTATGTAAAATAATGGGTGTGAGGGCCATTTGGGATCGTCATAAATTTCTATAGCATGTTTTTCAAAGTCAGCATCGAAAAACAAGTTGTGATGTTCAATGTTTTCTAGTTTTTTATCTATCCCGATATAAAATAATAAAGAGGAAGGAGCAAATATTTTCTTATCCCAGTATGCTTCTGTATGTTGTCTGAATTTAATATTTAGTAGCGACTCAGAATGATGGTAATCTGCTCCACTTAACACAATGTCTGACTCAATAAAAGTATTATTTGTTATCAAACCAGCGACAGAATTATTATTTACAACGATTTTTTCAACCGAATGATTTAGGTTTATCTTAACTCCTAACTCTATAGCCAAAGATTCCATCGCTTTAATAACTTGATACATACCCCCTTTAGGATGCCATGTACCTAAACCAAAATCAGCAAAATTCATAAAACTGAAAAATGAAGGTGTCTTGCTAGGTTTAGCTCCCAAAAACAAGGATGGAAACTCTAGAGTTGAGACTAATTTTGGATTACTAAAATTTTTTCTAACTTCTTGACTTATAGTTTTAAAAAATTGATCTAAGCGTAAAACTGTATCCTTTGTTACTAGTTCCAGTGGAGAAATTCCTGGAGCGTTATATAAGATTTTGTTAACTGCAATGTCATAATTATCTTGAGCCTTTTTAATAAAGTTTTTTAATTTGATACCACTACCTTTTTCAATACGTTCAAATTCATTACATATTTTGTCCATGCAGTCTCCTATGGTAATGATGTCGTCATCAAAAAATATTTTATAGGCAGGGTCTAGTTTATCAATTTGATAATAATCTGATGTTTTTTTACCAAAATCTGAGAAAAACCGATCAAATACATCTGGCATCCAATACCAGGAAGGGCCAATATCAAAAGTAAATCCGTTTTTATTTAATTGTCTTGCGCGCCCTCCAACAGTACTGTTTTTTTCGTAAATAGATACTTGGTAACCAGCATGTGCTAAATAACAAGCGGCAGATAATGAAGAAAATCCAGAGCCAATTATTTGTATATTTTTACTCATTAATTATGTTTAATTAAACAAAGATAACTATTTGTCTAACACAAATAATTATTAGCTAAACAAAAAAATTGTATATTAAAAAAGTTATATTTCCTTTAACAATTCAGAAATTGAAGGGTAAAGGGATATCTGAGATTTGAAATCACTGGCACTAAACTGCATTACTTTTTTACCTATAGCAATTAGAGAGTGTGAAGAGGTATTAATGATGCTATCTATGGTATTAAAATATTCAACGATATCATCATCATAAGGCCTTATAGTCATAGAGGTTACAAAAGAAATTTTATCATGGATATCAAAAAAGATATTTAAATTATTAAGTGGTAAACTTTGACCCAAATAAATAGTTCTATGCCCTCGTAAAACTAGTTCATAATTCAAATACAACAAACCTAACTCATGAGTTTCATTTTCAGGAAGAAATAAAATGTAAACATTATCACTTGAAATTTGAGAATAGTTAAGTTCATCAGTATTGATTTGAATTTTTTGAGTAATTAAGTTAGATATAAAATGTTCATGAACAGGGAGTATTGTTTCGGTTTGCCACAACAAACCTACATGTTCTAAAAAAGGGATAAAAACATCTTTAAAAATTTCTCTAAAATTTTTTTTATCAAGTAATTTATTGTAGGTATTGTTGAATAATACTTTGTCAAACTTAAACATTGATAATATTAAAGAATTAATAGCATCACTGTTTATTGAAGTACTAAAAGCCAACTCTCTAGCGGTAAGATTTAAACGCTCGTCACTCATCTCTGAAATTTTAGAAATCTTGTAATTGTTATTATTTAACAATACAACATTTAAAAGTTTCTGTAAATTCTGATGAGAATAGTATCTAATGTTGGTTTTTGATCTTTCGGGAGATAATAAATTATAGCGCCTCTCCCAAATACGAATAGTATGAGCTTTTATTCCAGAGATATTTTCTAAATCTCTAATACTAAAATTTCTTTTTATGTTATCCATAAAAAAATGTAATATTAAAAAAAGTTAAGCGCTTAAAGGTAATATTTAATTTTAAAAAATAAAATAATTGTAACTTTTAACAATTATAAGAGTCTTATAAATTAAATCAACTAAATAGTGCAAACTCAATTAGAAAAAAACTTCTTGAATGATTTTGAAAAAAATCAAAATATTGTGCATAAAATTTGTAGAATATACACTACAAATAAAGACCAACACAATGATTTGTTTCAAGAGATTACTATACAAATTTGGAAAAACTATTCCAAGTTTAGGGGAGAGTCAAAGTTTAGTACTTGGATGTATCGAGTTTCTTTAAATACTGCTATTTCTTTATACAGAAAATCAAGTCGTAGCATTAAAACTCAAGATTTTAGTGATGTTAGTTTTAAGATAAAAGCTGTTGATTACGACGACACAAAAGATGAACAACTAAAGGCTTTATATACTGGAATTAGAAAATTAAATGATATTGAAAAAGCTTTAATATTTCTTTATTTAGAAGAAAAACCCTATAAAGAAATTGCTAAAACTCTAGGTATTTCTGAGGTAAATGCTAGAGTAAAAATGAATAGAACAAAAAAGAAACTAAAAAAAACATTAAACCCATAAAATTTAATATATGGAGTTAGATAATTACAAAAAAGTCTGGAAGAATCAGCCTGAAGAAAAAAATAAAATTTCTGCCTTAGAAATTTATAAAATGACGCAATCAAAATCTAGTTCAATAGTAAAATGGATTTTTATCATTGGACTTCTTGAGTTTGCTTTCTGGTTTGCTCTAAATTATGTAGGAACGAATAATGGAGCTCTTGAACCTTATGAGAAACTTAATTTAATTAGCTTTATAGATAATATTAACAATTTCCATTATGTGGTTGTGGTATTATTTCTGATACTTTTTTACAGAAATTTTTCATCAATATCTACAATAGATAATACAAAAACATTAATGAGGAATATTTTATTAGTTAGAAAAACAGTAAAATGGTATGTATACTATAATTTAATAAACGTAATGGTTTTTTCAATTGTTTTAAATATTTTGATATTTAATACACCTGACGGAATAACTATTATCTCTGGAATAGATAACGAAAGTTTGAATCAAGACAATATGATGGCGGTTTTCATAATAATTCAAATTGTAGTTGTCGCCTTTATGATACTAATATTATGGTTTTTCTACTACCTTCTCTATGGAATTCTGTTAAAAAAATTAAATAAAAATTATAAGGATTTAACAAATTTGAATGAAATAGATTAAAAAAGCCTCTGGAAATCAGAGATTATTTTTATTCTTTAAATACTTTCAATTCGTATACTAATTTTTCTAACATTTCTTCAGAAAAATCTAAGTGAGTAACTATTCTAATTTTACCATCGCCCATTGGTGTTAATAAAATATTTTTCTTAGCCATACTGGCAATAAAATTATCAGCGTTTAAGTAATCTTTCACATAAAAAATGATGATATTAGTTTCAACGGGTTCAACTTTTTTTACATAGGGTAAAATACTTAAAACTTGTTCAATATCTTTTGCTTTTTTGTGGTCATCTGCCAAACGATCAATATGATTATCAAATGCATAAATTCCTGCTGCAGCTAAAAATCCTGCTTGTCGCATAGCACCACCAAATAATTTTCTAATTCGTAGTGCTTTAGCAACGTGTGCTTTAGAACCTAATAATAATGAACCTACAGGGGCACCCAAGCCTTTAGAAAGACAAATTGAAATAGTATCAAATAATTCACCATATTGTTTTGGGGTTTCATTTTTTACAACTAGAGCGTTAAATAATCTTGCACCATCAAGATGGTAGTCTAAATTTTGATTTAAACACACTTGTTTGATTTTCTTCAATTCTTCAAAATCCCAACAAGCACCTCCTCCTTTATTTGTTGTATTTTCTACACATACCAATCTAGAATACGGAACATGAATATCTGCTCTTCCTGCAGAAATATCTCTCAATTGCGCTGCTGTAAACATTCCTCTGTCTCCATCAATTAGCTTACAAGCTACTCCTGAATTAAATGCTGCTCCTCCACCCTCATAATTATATACATGAGCCCATTTATCACAAAAAAGTTTATCTCCAGGTTGTGTATGCAATTTAATTGCTGTTTGATTTGCCATTGTACCGGAAGGAAAAAATAATGCGTCTTCCATACCAAATAATTCAGCAGCTTTTTGTTGAAGCATAGTAACTGTTGGGTCACTTTTAAAAACATCGTCACCAACTTTAGCACGCATCATAGCATCCAACATTCCATTTGTTGGTCTAGTAACTGTATCACTTATTAAATCTATCTTCATTTGTTAATGACTTCCAATGGGAGAACCATCTGGAATTTTTGGAGTTATTGGTTTTTTAAATTTAGTAGGATTCTTTTTAAAGTTTGAAATCATTTTAATCATATCCTTCTGATATATTTTTTGAATATCTGAAGTTTTTGAATTGTTTAGTAATGAGTTGATTTTATCAATTTTATGATTTACAATAGCATTTACCTGCCAATACATGTCTTTATTTGAAGACAAATGAAACAAATGATTCAATACTTGGTAATTCACAATATTTTGTAATTCTTGGTAGTAAGAGTCTTTATATGATTTTTTAAATGAATTTGCAATAACATCATCTAACACTTCCACCAATCCTAACTGGCTATTATCAAGACTTTTATGCTGCACCAATCTTGTTACTCTTTCTGGATGTAATAATAACCCTAAAGTCATTGCAGATGCAGTTTCAACAGCACCAAACGGATCAAAGGCTACACCTGTTTTACTTTTAAAAGATTCTCTAGTTCTTCCATAATTAAATGCTCTTGGAGGAAATAGATTTAATAATTTTTTGGGAATTGCAAGCTCTTCAATACTCAATGTCTTAATAATAGAAGAAAGGGCTTTACGTTCAATTTTACCTGGTATTCTTTTTACAATCGTATTTCCATCATCTTTTAAGGCGTATGTATAATCTAAACCTCCTATCACTTTGGTAACTCCCTCAGTTTGATATCTGTGTAAAAAGTATAATGGAACAAAAACATCCTCTAAGACTGAATACGGTTGATTAGATTTAATATTATCTTTTGAAAAATTTGCTATTGAATTCCTTCTTATGGATAATAAATTTTCTAACTCAATAGTAACATCTGAACCGTTATCCCATAAATGAGCATATGCATGAGCACTTCCTAGAGGTCTTGCGTCTTGATCTGTAATAAAACGTGCCCCTTTTTTGAAAGCATCATCTAATATTTTACTTAAACTAGCGTCTTCATCTTCTATATATTCACCATATGAATAAGCTATAGAAACTTTATCCCAATCTCCAATCTTTGTATCATAGGCATCAGTAAAATCAACTTGTCCTTCTTTAATCGATAATGTTGGATGAGGATAATCCATTACTGAGGATCTACCTTTAGAACTCGCTGCAAAATTATGAGCCAATCCAATAGTATGGCCTACTTCATGAGCAGACAATTGTCTAATTCTAGCTAAAGCCATTTCAAGTGCAAACTGGTCACTAGTATCGTCATTAGCATAAGGAGCCTGAAGTGCTTGAGCTATTAAAAAATCTTGACGAATACGTAAAGATCCTAAACTTACATGCCCTTTTATAATTTCTCCTGTTCTTGGATCTGAAACAGAACTTCCATAACTCCAACCTCTTGTAGATCTGTGTACCCATTGAATTACATTATATCTAACATCCAACAAATCCGCATCTTCCGGTAACATTTTAACTTGAAATGCATTTGTAAATCCAATAGATTCAAATGCTTGATTCCACCATCTAGCACCATCCAAAAGTGCAGACCGAACAGGTTCTGGAGTTCCTCTATCTAAATAATAAATAATAGGTTCTACCGCTTCACTTTTAGCAGCATTTGGATTTTTCTTTTTTAGTCTATGACGATAAATAAATCGTTTTTTTATAGATTCATTCACAGGAGTAGCATAATCTAAATAAGTCATTGCATTGGCACCAGATCTGGGATCAAACTTTCTTGGTGTATACTTATTATCTGGCAACTCAATAAAAGAATGATGTTGATTAACAGTTACCGAAGTTGATGTTGGTACTACACTTCTAATATCATATCCCTTTGGTACTCCTTTAAACGTAATCATTACATCAAATTCAACGTTTTTAGGAAATGCTTTTGTTCTCTCCAAATTTATGGCACTTCTAGATTTATCAAGAGTATATTTACCTTGGTTTTTTGCTGATAAACGCCCCATAACTCCGTGTGCATCTCTTATAAAGAAAGAGGTTGCATCTACCAAATACTTACCATCTTTAGTTTCTTTAATCACAAAACCATGAATAACTGATTTTGCAAAAGCCTGTTCAACAGATTTTTTTTCTTCAATATTGTCAGTTATGGCTCTGTAACCTTGATTGGGCTGTATTAATAATAATTTATTTCCAGCTTTAATAAATTTAACAACCCTTGTGTTTCCTAATTGACCTCTATCTAGGCCAATATCATTTGAACCTATTCCTTCTGAAAGCGCATTTACGTACAAAAACTCTTTATCTAGGTTTTCGATTTCTAGGAATATTTTATCATTACTATTATCATAATAGAATGTGAAATACCCATCGTATCTAGTAATATTTTTATTATCCTTAAAAAATTGAGCAAATCCTTGAGCA
>CBFHOD010000018.1:36569-38447 GCA_965657365.1 Flavobacteriaceae bacterium | reverse complement strand
TATTTATGATTAAAATATATCATAACCCTAGATGTAGAAAATCTAGAGAGGGACTCCAAATCCTCCAAGAATGTGGAGAGGATTTTGAAATAATAGATTACCTTAAAATAAATCCTTCTTTTGATGAATTAAAGAGAGTTATTAATTTACTAGGAATTACTCCCATTGAATTGATTCGTAAAAATGAAGCAGATTGGAAAGAGCATTACAAAGGGAAAATATTAAATGATCAAGATATCATATCTTCAATGATTAAATTTCCAAAACTAATCGAAAGACCTATTGTTATCAATAAAGGGAAAGCCGTCATAGGGAGACCTCCTGAAAATATAAGACAGGTGCTTTAGACCTTTTTGTTTAACAGAAAATTAACTACCAATTTTTAAACTTAGTGTGACATTTACAGTCGACAATTAAACTATCGACTTTAATGAATAAAACTAGTCTGATTTTTGCTTTTTTTGCAATTACTTTTTTAAGTGCATTTGCACAAAAAGCTCAGAGTTCTCAATTCACCATTTCTGGTGTCATCATTGATATAGAGACTAAAGAACCTCTCGAATATGCGACAGTAGTTTTAAAAGACACCAAGACAGATCAACTTAGTGGAGGTATTACAGATGCAAAAGGAAGTTTCTCTATTAAAACAAATCCTGGAACCTACGATATCAGTTTTGAATTTATTTCTTTTAAGACAATTAATATGCTTAATATGGTTGTTGATAAATCAATGGATTTTGGAACAATCAAGTTGTCAGAAAATTCGAATACACTAGATGAGGTTGTTATTATTGCAGAAAAATCTACTGTAGAAATTCGTTTAGATAAAAGAATATACAATGTTGGAAAAGACATGACAGTCAGAGGAGGTTCTGCTTCAGATGTTTTAGATAATGTTCCTTCTGTTGATGTAGATGTAGAAGGAAATGTAAGTTTAAGAGGAAATGAAAATGTAAGAATATTAATTGATGGAAAGCCCTCTGCTTTGGTTGGCTTGAGTGGAACAGATGCTCTACGCCAATTACCTGCAGATGCTATTGAACGAGTTGAAGTAATTACATCTCCTTCTGCAAGATATGATGCTGAAGGTACTGCTGGCATTTTAAACATAATACTTAGAAAAGGAGTTGCTACTGGCTTAAACGGTTCTTTAAATACGACTATAGGAAACCCTTCTCAATATAGGGTGGCCTCGAATATAAATCTAAGAACTAAAAAAATTAATTTCTTCACTAACCTCGGATACAGAAATAGTAAGGGGCCCGGTAAATTTTACACCAATCTTTATAGTCTAGAAAACAGTGCAATCACAAGTCTTAGAATTGAAGACAGAGCTTTTGAAAGAAATAGAAATGGATATAATATTAATTTAGGCTTAGAATATTTTATCACTAAAGAAAGTTCTATGACAGGGACTTATTTTTATCGAGATTCAAATAATAAAAACCTGTCAACTAACAACATTAGTGTCTTTGATGCTGTTGGTTTATTGGAAACCTCAGATATTCGTATTCAGGATGAAGATGAAATAGATACTACATCACAGTTTTCTTTAAACTACACCAACAATTTTAATAGTAGTGGACATAAGTTAACCATAGACATTCAATACAGTGATAGTCAAGAAATAGAAACTGCTTTTATTAATGACTCGTTCGCTATAGAAAACAACATAACTACTGAAGATTCTCAAAATACTCTAATACAATCTGACTATGTATTACCTATTGGTGAAAACACACAATTTGAAATGGGATATCGAGGCGAATTCCAAGATTTAACCTCAGATTTTTTGGTCATAAGAACACCTGCTCTTGATTTTGATCCTTCAAATGATTTGGTTTTTCAACAAAATGTAAATGCTATTTACTCACAGTT
>CBFHOD010000018.1:0-36473 GCA_965657365.1 Flavobacteriaceae bacterium | reverse complement strand
CACAAGAACACCTGCTCTTGATTTTGATCCTTCAAATGATTTGGTTTTTCAACAAAATGTAAATGCTATTTACTCACAGTTTGGTAGAAAATTAAATAAGTTTTCTTATTTAATGGGCTTAAGAACAGAGATCACTAATGTAAAAGTGAGGCTTACAAATACAAATGAAAATTTTGATTACAAATACACAGAATTATTTCCAACTATCAATATTGGATTTGAAAGAACCGAAAATCAAAGCTTTACACTCGGATATAGCAGAAGACTTAGAAGGCCAAGATTTTGGTATCTAAATCCTTTTGAATCAAGAAGTAGTCAAAATGTGATTTATAAAGGAAACCCTGGGTTGACTCCTACGTTTACCAATTCTTTTGATGCTGGTTACCTTCAAAAAATTGGAAAGCTTACTCTAAACTCATCAATTTATTTACAACATTCAATAAATTCTATCTTGAGAGTTAGTAGAGATGAAATTAGACTTTTGGATGGAGTAAATCAAGTAATCACAATTAGAGAGCCTATTAATTTGGCATCAGAAGATAGATTTGGTTTTGAGCTAACTGCAAATTATAATCCGTCAAAAAAAGTAAGACTATCTGGTAGTTTTAATGTTTATCAACAAATATCTGAAGGAATTTATGAATACAATAAATTTACAATAGATGAAATAACTGGAGCTATTAGCGCTACTCCGGAGATACAAGATTTAGGAAATACAAATAATAGTTGGTTTACAAGGTTTAATGCTACTTTTTCACTTCCTTGGAAAATTCAAATGCAAAACAGATTATCTTACAGAGGACCAAGAAATACAGCTCAAAGTGAATCAAAAGGAATTTTTTCTGCAAATGCAGCACTTAGTAAAGATGTTTTTGACGATAAAGGAACTTTGGTGTTGAATGTGAGTGATGTTTTTAATTCAAGAAAAAGAAAATCAACAAATTACAATCCGAGTACAGAAAATCCAACAAGTATTAGTTATCAAGAATCTCAATGGAGAGTTCGTCAAGTATCCTTAAATTTCACCTACAGATTTAATCAAAAAAAGAAACAACAACGAGACAGAAGAGGTGGTGAAGACTTTGAGGGAGGTGAAGATTTTGGTACACCATAGCGTTCTTCTTATAGAGATGAATACATAAAAAAAGGCCTACTAAAATAGTAGGCCTTTTTTTATTTGTTTTATTAAAGTTAAAAAACTACTTTCCTTCAGCAGCTTTTTTTGCTTCTCTTTTTAATTTAAAATTTTCCCAAATAGTTCCTCCTAACCAGTATGGCACGACAAATGTCAATAAGAATATTAACAACCAAAAGCCAGTTGTAAAAATAAACATAAACAAAACGAATCCTGAAAACTGTGAAAAATCTAGCATTTGGTAGTATATATATAAATTAATATTGCAAAAATAATGGATAATTTTAATTGAAACTAACATTTTACTAAATATTTCAAGAAGAAAATACTATTAAATGTTACTATATGATTGTTGAGGATTTCGTAATTTTGTAAGAATATTGAAAAAGTATATGTCATGAAGTTTAGAATAGAGAAAGATACCATGGGTGAAGTTAAAGTTCCTGCTGATAAGTATTGGGGTGCTCAAACTGAAAGATCTAGAAATAATTTTAAAATTGGTTCAGCTGCTTCAATGCCTTTAGAAATAGTCTATGGTTTTGCTTATCTCAAAAAAGCTGCAGCTTTTGCCAATACTGAACTAGGAGTTTTAGAAATAGAAAAGCGTGATTTAATAGCAGCAGTGTGTGATGAAATTTTAGCAGGAAAACTAGATGATCAGTTCCCCTTAGTAATATGGCAAACAGGTTCAGGTACGCAATCTAACATGAATGTGAATGAAGTAATAGCTAACAGAGCTCACGAAATTTCCGGAAAAGTTATTGGAGAAGGAGAAAAAACCATACAACCTAATGATGATGTTAATAAATCTCAATCCTCTAATGATACATTCCCAACTGGAATGCATATTGCTTGTTATCAAAAAATTATAGAAACTACTATCCCAAGTATAGAGCAATTAAGAAATACATTACTAAAAAAATCTGATGATTTTAAAGCTGTCGTTAAAATTGGACGAACTCATTTAATGGATGCCACTCCCCTAACCCTAGGACAGGAGTTTTCCGGCTATGTTGCTCAATTAAACTTTGCCTTGAAGGCTTTACAAAATTCTTTAGAACACTTAAGTCAATTGGCTTTGGGAGGAACGGCAGTAGGAACTGGCCTAAATACACCTAAAGGATATGATGTCTTAGTGGCTAAATTTATTGCAGAATTTACAAATTTACCTTTTATTACTGCTGAAAATAAATTTGAAGCTTTAGCTGCACATGATGCTTTAGTAGAATCACATGGTGCACTCAAGCAAGCTGCTGTGTCACTAAATAAAATTGCAAATGACATTCGAATGATGGCATCAGGTCCAAGGTCTGGAATTGGAGAAATTATTATTCCTGCTAACGAACCTGGAAGCTCTATTATGCCAGGAAAAGTAAACCCAACACAAGCAGAGGCCATTACGATGGTTTGTGCTCAAGTTATGGGAAATGATGTCGCAGTAACTATTGGTGGAACTCAGGGTCATTATGAGTTAAATGTTTTTAAACCAATGATGGCAGCTAATGTGATTCAATCTGCACAGCTCATTGGAGATGCTTGTATTTCATTTGATTTACATTGTGCTTCCGGTATTCAACCAAATCACACAAGAATTAATGAATTATTAAATAATTCATTAATGTTAGTCACTGCTTTAAATACTAAAATTGGATACTACAAAGCGGCCGAAATTGCTAATACTGCTCATGCCAATGGCACAACATTAAAAGAAGAAGCCGTTCGTTTAGGATACGTTACAGCGGAACAATATGATGAGTGGGTTAAGCCTGAAGACATGACAGGTAGCTTAAAATAAATTTCTTATCAATTATTGTTTCTTTGGCGTAAAACATACAAATAGTTGTTTTGCTATTTACACTACTCTTTATTTATGAGTCAGTAACCTTTCAGGTAATCCCAAATAACAATATAAAGTTTTCTTTTTTTAATGTAAGTTTGTTTTGAGAATACAAACATACCATATGACAACATTATTCATCAATATCAAAGAACTTGTTCAAGTAAGAGAATTAGATGTGGTGAAAGTTAGTGGTAAGGATATGGGTGAATTACCCATAGTTAAAGACGCTTTTTTAATGATTAAAGATGATATCATACTAGATTTTGGATCTATGGATACTTTAGACATAAAAACAGCTGATAAAGTAATAGATGTTTCAGGTAAATTAATTTTACCAACTTGGTGTGATAGTCACACTCATTTAGTTTTTGCTGACTCAAGAGAAGAAGAATTTGTAGATCGAATAAAAGGACTAACCTATCAAGAAATTGCTCAAAAAGGAGGAGGAATATTAAACTCTTCAAAAAAACTTCAAAAAAAGACAGAAAAAGAACTCTATAAAGATGCGGCGAAAAGATTGGAAGAGCTCATAAAAAATGGAACAGGAGCAGTTGAAATTAAGTCCGGCTATGGTTTAACACTTAACAGTGAACTTAAAATACTTCGCATAATAAAAAAATTAAAAGAAAACTTCTCAATTCCTATCAAAGCAACATTTTTGGGGGCACATGCAATCCCATTAAAATATAAAGAAAAAAGAGCTGAATATATTCAGTTAATTATTGATAATATGATTCCTGAAATAGCCAAAGAAAAACTAGCAGATTATATTGATGTTTTTTGTGAAAAAGGTTATTTTACAATCACTGAAACAGATCAAATATTAAAAGCAGGAATAAAACACGGATTGATTCCAAAAATTCATGTCAATCAATTTAATTCAATAGGTGGTGTTAAAGTTGGTGTTAATAATAATGCTTTATCTGTAGACCATTTAGAAGTTTTAACAGATGAAGACCTAAGCATATTATCAAAATCAGATACTATGCCTGTTGCACTTCCAATATGTTCGTTTTTTTTAGGAATTCCATTCGCTAACGCAAGAAATATAATAGACTCTGATATTCCTTTGGCTATAGCCTCAGACTACAACCCTGGGTCTTCTCCTTCAGGCAACATGAACTTTGTAGTTTCTTTAGCTTGCATAAAAATGGAAATGACTCCTGAAGAAGCTATCAACGCAGCCACTATCAATGGTGCTTATGCTATAAATTTATCTAAAGAAATTGGTAGCATATCCAGAGGTAAACTTGCAAATTTTATGATTACAAAACCCATAAAATCTTATCGCTATATACCTTATGCTTTTGCTGATAATTGCATAGGAAAAGTTTATTTAAAAGGTAAAGAAACTCCAGGCATCTAATTTTTTTAAAAACATTAAAATTGTTTCATAAAATCGTATCATTTCTTTGTTTTATAAGTAAATCTAAAAATGAACATGGTGTTCACTCTCCTTTTGTATTTAATTTAATTACAACATGTTTTTATAAAAAAAAGAACGAGAAAAAATTAAATACTTTTTTAAATTATAAGAAAGATCTTTCAAAAAATATCTCATTATTGGAAATCTCTAATTTTGGCATCATAGCTGATGTCCTATTATCTAATAGAAGAAAACGTTTAAAGGTGATCAAAGACAAAGGGATTTCTAACAAAAGAGCTATGTTATTAATAAATTTAATGCAATACTTTAAACCCAAGAACATATTAGAAATTGGTACTTCACTTGGCTTAAGTACTTCAGCGTTAGCTTCTTCAAATAAAAATTCTAAAATAACAACACTAGAAAGATGTATAAAGACAGTAAGAATAGCAAAGCCTATGATTGAAAAATATCATTTCAATCATGTAAAATTATTAACTGGTAATTTTAATTCCATTTTACCTAAAATCTTTAAAAATACTATCTATGATTTTATTTATTTTGACGTAAATCATACCAGAAAAAATACTTTAGAATATTTTGAAGCTAGTCTAACATCAATAAACAACAATTCTGTTTTCTTATTTGTTGATATTCATTGGAATAAAGAAATGGAATTAGCATGGGAGGATATTAAAAATCATCCTCAAGTAACAGTTACAATAGACACCTATCAATGGGGATTTGTGTTTTTTAGAAAAGAACAAGAAAAAGAACATTTTAGCATCAGAATTTAAAATATTAAATTTACACTATGAAGATTTATACAAAAACAGGAGATAAAGGGGAAACCGGTTTGTTTGGAGGTACAAGAGTTTCAAAAGATCACTTAAGAATAGAATCTTATGGAACTGTAGATGAATTAAACTCTTATATTGGTTTGATTAAAGACCAATCAATTGATAAACAAACAAAAGATATACTTTTAAAAATTCAGCATGACTTATTTACTATTGGATCAATGCTAGCAACACCGATAGAAAATGAGATACTTAAAAATGGAAAAGAGCGTTTAAATATTCCTAAAATAAACAATGCATCTGTAATATATTTAGAAAACACGATAGATGAAATAAATTCAAAACTTTCTGAGATGACTCATTTTATACTTCCTGGAGGCCACACCACGGTGTCATTTTGTCATATTGCAAGATGTGTTTGTAGAAGAGCCGAAAGATTATCTGTTTCACTTCACAAAAAAGAAGGCATTAATCCTATTATTTTAACTTATCTCAACCGACTATCTGACTTTCTTTTTATGCTGGCACGGAAGTTGACTCAATACTTATCAGTTCAGGAAGTTAAGTGGATTCCTGAAAAATTATAACTAAGTTCTTTTTTTATTGATATATATTTCAAAAAAAACTTGATTTTTTCAGTAAAAAAATTATTTTTGCAGAAAATTAAATCCTTTAGAAATGTATTGGACTTTAGAATTAGCATCTTATTTAGCAGATGCACCATGGCCAGCAACAAAAGATGAGTTAGTAGATTATGCTATCAGAACAGGTGCGCCCTTAGAAGTAGCTGAGAATTTACAAGAAATTGAAGATGAAGGGGACTCATATGACTCTATCATTGAAATTTGGCCAGATTATCCGACTGAAGAGGATTATCTTTGGAATGAAGATGAATATTAAAAATATTTAATAAAACAAACAAGAAAAAGTCTCAAATGAGGCTTTTTTTTTGTTTACTTTTAAAGTCTTAAATACAATATCATACAGAAGAAAATAAAATACAGCTTAAAGAATGAGTATCTTAAATTCAGTAATTAAAATATTTGTTGGAGATAAACAACAAAAAGATCTAAAAATACTTCAACCGATTGTTGAAAAAGTAACCGCTTACGAAACCACATTATCTTCTTTATCAAATGATGAATTAAGAAATAAAACAACTGAATTCAAAAAAAGAATAAAAGAAGGCACAAAAGTTTTTAATGATAAAATTACTGCATTAGAAAAAGAAGCAAAAGAAGCTGAAATAGATAGACAACAAGATATTTTTTCTGAAATTGATACCTTAAAAAATGAATCTTATGAGGCTTCTGAGGCAATTTTACATGATATTATGCCAGAAGCTTTTGCTGTTGTAAAAGAAACTGCAACACGTTTTGTAAATAATGATGAAGTTGAAGTTACAGCTACTCCTTTTGACAGAGAACTCTCCTCTACTCGAGAACATGTTGTTTTAGACGGTGATAAAGCCCTTTGGCAAAACTCTTGGGACGCTGCAGGAAAACCAGTAACTTGGGATATGATTCATTATAACGTTCAATTGATTGGAGGTTCTGTGCTTCATCAGGGAAAAATTGCAGAGATGATGACGGGTGAAGGGAAAACATTAGTATCTACATTACCAGTATATTTAAACGCATTGACCGGAAATGGAGTTCATGTTGTCACCGTAAATGACTACTTAGCAAAAAGAGATAGAGCATGGATGGCACCAATGTTTGAATTCCATGGATTAAGTACAGATTGTATTGATTTTCATCAACCTAATTCAGAAGAAAGAAGAAAAGCTTACAATGCAGATATTACCTATGGTACAAATAATGAATTTGGATTTGATTATTTAAGAGATAATATGGCAAGCTCTAAGGAAGACCTAGTTCAAAGAGCTCCAAATTACGCTATAATTGATGAAGTTGATTCTGTTTTAATTGATGATGCAAGAACTCCTCTTATTATCTCTGGACCAGTTCCTCAGGGTGATAGACACGAGTTTAATGAATTAAAACCATTAGTTAGTGATCTTGTGTCAAAACAAAATAAGTATTTAATTGGAGTCTTGGCAGAGGCAAAAAAATTGATAGCCGATGGAAATACAAAAGATGGTGGATTTTTATTATTGAGAGTTTTTAGAGGAATTCCAAAAAATAAAGCACTTATAAAATTTTTATCTCAAGAGGGCGTAAAACAATTACTTCAAAAAACAGAGAACACCTACATGGCAGATAATAACAAACTGATGCCAGAAGTAGATGAAGAATTATGGTATGTTATAGAAGAAAAGAGTAATTCAATAGATTTATCAGATAAGGGTATCGCTGCACTTTCTACGAATACAAGTGATGAAGATTTCTTTGTATTACCTGATTTAGGTGTTAAAATTGGCAACATAGATGCTTCCGAAGAAACTACAGAAAAAAAGGCTGAATTAAAAGAAAAATTATACAAAGACTTTAGTGTTAAAAGTGAACGGATTCATACCATGAACCAGTTACTAAAGGCCTACAGCTTATTTGAAAAAGATGTTGAATATGTAGTTGTGGAAAATAAAGTAATGATTGTTGATGAACAAACCGGACGTATTATGGACGGAAGACGCTACTCAGACGGATTACATCAAGCTATTGAAGCTAAAGAAAATGTAAAAATTGAAGATGCTACTCAAACTTTTGCTACAGTTACTTTGCAAAACTATTTCAGAATGTATCGAAAATTATCTGGTATGACTGGTACTGCAATTACTGAAGCTGGTGAATTGTGGGAAATTTATAAACTAGATGTAGTTGAAATTCCTACCAATAGACCATTACTTAGAGATGATAAACAAGATTATATTTACAAAACTACGCGTGAAAAATACAATGCTGTTATTGAGGATGTTGTTCAACTGGTAAATCAAGGAAGACCTGTATTAGTAGGTACTACATCTGTTGAAATTTCAGAATTACTAGGTAGAATGTTACAAATGCGAAAAATAAAACATAATATTCTTAATGCAAAATTACATAAGCGTGAAGCAGATGTTGTTGCCGAAGCTGGTAATCCTGGTATCGTAACTATAGCTACAAATATGGCGGGGCGTGGTACAGATATTAAATTATCTGATCAAGTAAAAGCTGCAGGAGGTTTGGCAATTATTGGCACAGAAAGACATGATTCCAGACGTGTAGATAGACAATTACGAGGAAGAGCAGGACGTCAAGGAGATATTGGTTCTTCTCAATTTTATGTTGCTCTAGATGATAATTTAATGCGTTTGTTCGGCTCTGAAAGAATTGCAAAAATGATGGACAGAATGGGATTAAAAGAAGGCGAAGTAATTCAACACTCTATGATTTCTAAGTCTATTGAAAGAGCACAAAAAAAGGTTGAGGAAAATAACTTTGGTATTCGTAAAAGATTGTTGGAATATGATGATATCATGAACGCCCAAAGAGAATTTGTTTACTTAAGAAGAAGGCATGCATTAGATGGAGATCGTCTACAGATAGACATCTCAAACATGATCTTTGAAACCTGTGAAACCATTATTAATCAAAATAAAGCAGCTAAAGATTTTCAAAATTTTGAATTTGAATTAATCCGTTTTACCTCAATAACCTCTCCCTTTAGCGAAGACGAGTTTAATTCTTTAAATGAACAAGAATTAGCCGATAAATTATATGAAGTAGTAACCCATAGTTATAAAGATAAGGTTGAAAGAAATGCACTTCTCACCTATCCTGTAATCAAAAATGTATATGAAAATGAAGGTGATCGATACGAGCGAATAGTTGTTCCTTTTTCAGACGGTATTAAAACACTTCAAGTTGTTACAAATTTAAAAGAAGCTTATGATACTAAAGGAAAGTCTTTAGCTACAGATTTTGAAAAAAATATCACACTTGCTATTATTGATGAAAACTGGAAAGATCACCTCCGTCAAATGGATGATTTAAAACAATCTGTTCAAAATGCATCCTATGAGCAAAAAGATCCTTTACTCATCTATAAGTTTGAAGCTTTTGAATTGTTTAAAGTAACTATAGATAAAATAAATCGTGAAGTATTGTCATTCTTGTTTAAAGGAGAGTTACCAAATCAAGCAAACGATCAAATTTCTGAAGAACGAAAGAAAACAAGACAAAAATTAAACTTAAGCAAAGCTGATGTTCAAAATACTACAGAACAAGCTATAAGCAACTCAAGACAACAACAATCTGAACCTATTGAAACCATAGTAAGGGAACAACCTAAAATTGGAAGAAATGAACGTGTTTCTATCAAAAACGTAATGAGTGGTGAAGAAAAAATTGTTAAATTTAAACAAGCAATCCCGTTAATAGAAAAAGGAGAATGGGTATTGGTTAAACATTAAGAATATATTAGTTAAAATAAAAAAAGCCACTTTTAATAAAAAGTGGCTTTTTTATATGATTGAGTTTAATTTAAACCCCTTGAAAATCTGAATCCATTTTTAAATAGTCTAAAAACTCTTGTTTAGTTTCCTTTTCTTTAAATTTTCCACCAAACTCTGCGGTGATTGTACTGCTTTCAATATCTTTAATTCCTCGAGAATTTACACATAAATGTTTGGCGTCAATTACACACGCTACGTCTTTAGTTCCTAATGACTCTTGCATAAACTGAACTATTTGCATGGTGAGTCTTTCCTGAACTTGTGGTCTTTTAGCAAAATAATCAACAATACGATTCATCTTAGACAAGCCAATAACTTTACCATTAGATATGTATGCTACATGAGCTCTACCAACTATTGGTAATAAATGATGCTCACAAGTAGAATAAACAATTATATTTTTTTCAACCAACATCTCTTCATAATTATAATTATTATCAAAAGTTGATGCCTTTGGTTGGTTCTTAGGATTTAACCCCATAAATAATTCCTTAACAAAAGCTTTAGCTACTCTTTTTGGAGTACCTTGAAGACTATCATCTGATAAATCCATCCCTAGAGTAATTAAAATATCTTTAACGCTTTCTTGAATTCTATCCATTTTTTCTTCATCAGAAATAATGAATGCATCCTCTCGTAATGGAGTTTTAGCAGAAGTCATGATATGATTGTCTCCAATCTCCTTTACTCTTTCATCATTTATTTTCATCAATTTTATTCTGTATATTAAAATTAGATTGCGAATTTACAACATTAAGTAATAATTCTATTGCATTTTATCAATCAATTCATCTAAAGTGCAAACCCTCTGAGTACCATCGGACATGTCCTTTAACTTAAATGTATTTTTTTGTATTTCAGAAATCACAAAATCAATTTTCCTAGTAGATACGTATTTCCATTGTTTCTTTTGCTGCTTATTACTAGATGCTGTATCAGGATATAGTTCAGTTTTCACCCCTTTATTTCTTAATGCCTTTATTGCCTCTAATTGAATAGTATTGTCTTCTTTATTAAAATTTAAAAATAATAACTTAGGTTTTGGAAGTATTACAGCATCAAACAAGCCAAGCTCTTCTAATACCAAATAAATTCTATCTAAACCAAAAGATATACCCACTCCACTCACATCCTTTAATCCAAAGATTCCAGTTAAATCGTCATATCTACCTCCACCACCAATAGAACCCATTTCTACTCCATCTGGAGCTGAAACTTCAAAAATAGCCCCTGTATAATAATTCAAACCACGTGCTAATGTTACATCAATTTCTAAAGTAGCAGATTGTAGTCTTAAATTATTGATAGTATTCACAACAAAACGCAACTCCTCAACTCCTTTTTGTCCTTCTTCAGATGCTGACAACAACCTATCTAAAACGTTTAGCTGGTCAGTATTTGATCCTGAAAGGTCAAAAAGAGGAGTAACTTTTTTGATAGCCTGAACAGATATCCCTTTTTCTAGCATTTCTTTTTCAACACCAGTAGCTCCAATTTTATCTAACTTGTCTAATGCTACAGTAAAATCAATCAACTTATCTTTTGCTCCAATAACCTCAGCTATTCCAGCTAGAATTTTTCTATTATTAATTTTAATAGTAGTTCCAGTTAATTTTAAATTGGTAAAAACAGCATCATACAATTGAATAAAATCTACCTCTTGTAACAAAGACTTACTTCCTACCACATCAGCATCACATTGAAAAAACTCTCTAAAACGTCCTTTCTGAGGACGATCTGCTCTCCAAACAGGTTGAATTTGATAGCGTTTAAAAGGAAACGTAATATCATTTTGGTTTTGCACTACGTATCTTGCAAAAGGCACTGTTAAATCATAACGCAATGCTTTCTCAGAGATTTGAGAAGTTAACTTAGTACTATTTTTTTGTGCCAGAAGATTATTATCTGCCTTTTTTAAAAAATCTCCTGAATTTAGAATTTTGAAAATTAAGCGATCCCCTTCCTCTCCATATTTACCCATTAGGGTAGTAGAGTTCTCAAAACTTGGAGTTTCAATAGGCTGAAAACCATAGATTTCAAAGGCAGTTATCATCGTATTTATAATATACATACGATTGGTCACCTCTATAGATGAAAAGTCTCTGGTTCCTTTTGGAATACTTGGTTTCATAAAAAAATATTCAGTTATCTAATTACAGTTAAACTAATACATCTAACTTCAAATGCAAATATCCGAAAAATCTTGGGAAGTACTATTCTGTCACATTTGTTTTATTTTTTCTTTGAAGTGAAAAAATACTCGCATTTAATTCAAAACCCAACAACAATATAATAGCATTCAGCCAAATAAATAGCATTAAAATTAAAAGTGTTCCAATAGAGCCATATAATTCGTTGTATTGAGCAAATTCATTAACATAGTATCCGAAGAGATAAAAAGTAAGTATTGATAATGTTGTTGTAAAAATAGTTCCTGGTGAAAAAAACCTGGAATGCTTTACATTTTTTGTTCCATATTTATACAAGATAGAAACAATAGTAAAAATCATAATAAGAAACAAGCCCCCTCTTCCAAATTGCAACCATATTGTTTCATCATCTATCCAACCTTTATTCATAAATGCATCCAAAAGCAATTGATAAAAACCTGTTAAAGCAACAGTAATCACTAAGAACAAAGCCATTAATAATGATACAATCATCGATAAAAAATAGGCCCTAAAAACATTTCTATTTTCTTTAACATGGTATGAATATTCAAAACCACCAAAAATAGCATTCACACCGTTAGTCATTAAAAAAATAGACCCAAGAAAACCAAATGATAATAATCCTGCTTGTTTATTACCTAAGATATCTAATAAAACGGTGTCAACAGCATCAAAGGTTTTAGGTGGTAAAACTTCTGATATTAAAGTCATTAATCCTTCTTGAAAACCTTCAATGTGGATGTAGGGAATTAATGTCAATACAAATAACATGAAAGGAAAAATTGCCATAAAAAAACTATAGGCAATTCCTCCCGCACGAGTAGTTAATGCTCCTTCAACGATGCCAATAATATACATTTCTAAAACATCATAGAGCGACATACCTTCTAGACCTGGAATTTTTATTTTCTTTCCAAATCTTACCAATAGATTTAATACTGGTATTTTTTCAAGCTTATCCTCTATTTCTTTACTCATTTATTTTTCAAATAATTTCATTCAATACAATTTCCCATCAAACAGCTTTTAAACTCAAATCCATATTATGAACTGAATGTGTTAAAGCTCCACAAGAAATATAATCCACACCACATTCTGCATATTTTCTAATGGTATCTTCATTTATTCCACCAGATGATTCTGTGAAACATTTATTATTGATTAATGCAACTGCTTTCCTGGTATCTTCAAATGAAAAATTATCAATCAAGATTCGATAAACACCTTCACTTAAAAGTATCTCTTCGATCTCTTTAAGGCTTCTAGCCTCTACAATAATTTTTAAATCTAATTTTTCATCACTTAGATATTGTTTAGTCTTTGAAATAGCTTTTGATATTCCACCTGCAAAATCAATGTGATTGTCTTTAATCATTATCATATCGTATAATGCAAAACGATGGTTCACTCCTCCTCCAATTTTCACAGCCCATTTCTCTAAAGCTCTTATGCCTGGAGTGGTTTTTCTAGTATCTAAAATTTTGGTGTTGGTTCCTTTCAATAAATTGACAAAAAAATTTGTTTTTGTAGCGATGGCACTCATGCGTTGCATGGCGTTTAATACAAATCGTTCTGCTTGAAGGATAGATTGGGAGTTGCCTGAAATTTGAAAAACAATGTCTCCATGGGTAACACGAGATCCATCGTCAATAAAGCTTTCTACATGTAAGTCTTTATCAAAATATTGAAATACTTTTTTAGCAAAAGTTACACCGGCTATAATACCCCTATCTTTTACTAATAACTTTGCTGTTCCTTGGGCATTTGAAGGAATACAGGATAATGAGGTATGATCTCCTTCACCTATATCTTCTCTGTACCCATTTTTAATAATAAGGTCTAATTCTTTTTCAAATTGTTCAATAGAGATCATATTTTTATAATATACAAGCTAAAATACGATTAAATGATAAAAATGATGACAATAATTGTAATTTTGAAAAATGAAAATAAAACTGCTTGCTATTGGTAAAACAGATGACAAAAATTTAGGGCAACTTATTGAAAAATATAAACAAAGGTTAAATCACTATATAAACTTTGATCTTGAAATAATACCTGACCTTAAAAATGTAAAAAATTTAAGTCAGTTACAACAAAAAGAAAAAGAAGGTGAATTGATTCTTTCTAAACTTAAAAGTACTGATCAATTGTTGTTGTTAGACGAAAAAGGAAAAGAATTTCGGTCTTTAGATTTTGCGAATTTTCTTCAAAAGAAAATGAATTCAGGCATCAAACAATTAGTTTTAGTTATTGGAGGTCCTTATGGATTTTCTGAATCTGTCAATACCAAGACCATGGGAAAGGTATCTTTATCTAAAATGACCTTCTCGCATCAAATGATTCGACTATTTATAGTTGAACAATTGTATAGGGGATTTACCATTCTAAAAAATGAGCCTTATCATCATGAATAAATAATCTTTTTTTAAATATTTTAAATCTTAAAATTAATTAGTTTAGTAAAATGAAATTAGTCTTTGCCACAAATAACCTGCATAAATTAAAAGAAGTACAAGAAATGCTCTCTAATTCTATAGAGTTGTTGTCTTTAAAAGATATTGGTTGTTTTGAGGATATAGAAGAAACTGAAAGTACTCTGGAGGGCAATGCCAAATTAAAAGCTGATTATATTACTAAAAAGTATGGATTTGATTGTTTTGCTGATGATACTGGCTTGGAAGTAGAAGTATTAGATGGGAGGCCTGGTGTTTATTCTGCCAGGTATGGAGGAGAACATGGAAATGCAGAAAAGAACATGCAAAAGCTTCTAAAAGAACTCAATGGAAAAGCAAATAGAAAAGCACAATTTAGAACAGCTATTGCATTAAATTTAGAAAATAAACAGTATATTTTTGAGGGAATCTGTGAAGGAGAAATTTTAGAAGGAAAAATAGGAATTGGAGGGTTTGGGTATGACCCCATCTTCAAACCAAATAATACTTCATGTTCATTTGCTGAGATGAGCCCAGAGGAAAAAAATAAGATTTCTCACCGTGGAATTGCGATTCAAAAATCAGTAAAATTCTTATTACATATAAAAACAACCTCATGAGAAAAATTACATTACTTTTAATTAGCCTGCTATGTTTGTACAGTTGCTCCAAAAAAAAAGAAGACAATAATATGAATATAAAACAATTACGACATGTGGTCTTGTTTAAATTTAAAAAAGAAGCACCTCCCGAAGCTATAAAAATAATAGAAGACTCATTTATAGGTTTGTCATCTAGAATTAAAACGATACAAGGTTTTGAATGGGGCTTAAACAATAGTTCAGAAGGTTTAGATAAAGGACTCACCCATTGTTTTTTTGTTACTTTTAATAGTGAAAAAGACAGAGACGAATACTTACCGCATCCTGCACATCAAGAATTTGTAACTATTTTAAAACCACATTTAGAGGATGCTGTGGTTGTAGACTACTGGGCTAATTAATATAGTTAAAAATATAGTTTTCTATCTAACATGAAACAAAAATCATACACAAAACAATTTAGTACACTTTTTTTTGTGTTGGTTTTATTAGTACTCATCAATCTAAGTTTTGGATCCGTTTCTATTCCTTTTCACGAAATACTAGACATCTTATTAGGCGGTAATAGCAGTAAATCTAGTTGGGATGTAATCATTCTTCATTTTAGGCTTCCAAAAGCAATTACAGCAATTTTAGTAGGTTCTGGATTGGCCATCGCTGGTTTGTTAATGCAAACTCTATTTAGAAACCCCTTGGCAGGGCCTTTTGTATTAGGCATCTCTTCTGGAGCTAGCTTGGGAGTGGCTCTCTTAATTTTGGGTTCTGGTATCTTTGGTGGGTTTTTAGCAACGATTGCTTTTTCTAGTTGGGGTTTAGCCATTGCCTCAAGTATAGGTGCAGCACTTGTATTGCTGGCTGTGTTAGTAACTGCCACGAAGGTGAGAAATACCATGAGTATTTTAATTATTGGTCTTATGTTTGGTACGGTTACTTCAGCTATTATAAGCGTATTCACTTTTTTTAGTGATGCCGAAAAAATTCAGCAATTTATATTCTGGGGTTTTGGAAATTTAGGAAATCTATCTTGGACCGAAATATTGGTTTTTTTTATCATATACCTCATAGCGGTGCTAAACTTACTGTTTATCATAAAACCATTGAATACTTTTCTATTAGGTGAAAACTACTCTAAAAGCTTGGGTATTAATATTAAAAGAAGTAGAAACATCATTTTATTGATTACCAGTTTATTAACGGGGGTAATTACAGCCTTTGCTGGGCCAATTGCTTTTATTGGTTTGGCGGTTCCTCACATTACTAAATTGGTTTTTAAAACATCTGATCATAAAATATTACTTCCTGCTGTGGCCGTTTTAGGAGGTATTACCTTGCTGTTTTGTGATGTTATTGCTCAATTACCAACTAGTGAATTTACACTGCCCATAAACGCTGTAACCTCCTTATTTGGGGCTCCTGTAGTTATTTGGCTACTTGTAAGAAAAAAGAAAATATACATATGAGTTCTTTAGATAAAAATAGCATTGAAACAAAAAACTTGTACGTTGGATATCGGCATAAAAAATCTATTTCAACAATTCAAAAAAAAATTAGTATTCAATTACATAAAGGAGAGTTTGTAGGTATTTTAGGTAAAAATGGAATTGGTAAATCTACACTACTCAGAACACTAACAGGAGTTCAAAATGCTATATCAGGAGATATTTTTATTGATGGAAAAAATATCCAATCCTACAGTTCTAAAGAATTGTCATGCCTCATTAGTCTTGTGCTTACTGAACGTCTTCCCGAAAGTCAATTGACTGTTTTTGAATTGGTTGCTCTAGGAAGACAACCCTACACAAATTGGATAGGAAAGTTATCAAAAAAAGATATAGAAAAAATTAGATGGGCATTAGAGCAAACAGAAACAACAGCATTAGCTCACAGATATTTTTATGAATTAAGTGACGGACAATTACAACGAGTATTAATTGCAAGAGCCTTGGCACAAGATACTCAGATTATTATGCTAGATGAACCCACAGCTCATTTAGACATGCATCATACCATTAAAATTTTTCAATTGTTAAAAAAGCTTTCGCAAGAAACCAACAAGACTATTATTATGACCACCCATGAGGTAAATTTAGCCATTAAGGGTGCTGATCAACTTATTTTATTAACTGAAAAAGATGTGGTCGCAGGTAAAAAGGAAGCATTAATTGCAAACAATTCTTTTGATACCTTATTTTCTTCAGAAATTGTTAACTTTAATTCAGCACTTGAACAGTTTATCGTATCAAAAAAATCATAATTTTTATTTTAATAGTTCACCCATAGTTTACTAAAAAAACAGAATTTTTTTTATTAGTGTAATATTTTAAATAGCAGTTCTTTTAAAATATCTCTGTGAGATTGGCTGGCTCCTACTCCTTTACTTTTTACATCAGCATCTCTTAGGATAGAAATAACTTGAGCTACCTTTCTCATGGGGTAATTCCTTGAAGCATTAATATAATCTGATACAAAAAAAGGTCTAATACCTAGAGATTTTGCTACATGATCTCTAGACTTATTTTGTAATCCATGATAAATTAAGAGTTGAGTAAAAAAACTATTTAGTAAAGAAATAGTCATCACTAGTGGATTACTCTTAGGATTTTGTGTAAAGTACTGAATAATTTGATTTGCTTTTAAACTATTTTTTTCTCCGACAGCTTTTCTTAATTCAAAATTATTAAAGTCTTTGGAAATTCCTATATTTTCTTCAATGTGTTCAGGAGAAATAATTGTTTTTGATGGGAGTATGGTTATTAGTTTTTCTAGTTCGTTATTAATCCTACTTATGTCTGTTCCTAAAAAATCTACTAACATTTGAGCTGCTTTAGGCTCTACTTGATAATTTTTACCACCTAACACTCTTCGTATCCAATCTGTAACTTGATTTTCATACAAGCGTTTGCTTTCGAAAACCAAACCTATTTTATGAATAGCTTTGTACAAAGCTTTTCGTCTATCTAGTTTCTTATACTTATAATTAAGAACTAACACAGTGGAGGGTTGAGGATTGCTAGCATAAGAAACTAATTTCTCTATAGTTCTACTTAGATCTTGAGCTTCTTTAACAATAATAACCTGTTTTTCAGCCATCATAGGAAAACGTTTGGCAGCTCCTATGATATCTTCAACAGAAACATCTCTTCCATACATCACTGTTTGATTAAAGCCTTTTTCTTCCTCAAGTAAAATAGTATCTTCTATAAAATCTGATATTTTATCAATATAGTAAGGCTCCTCACCCATTAAAAAATAGATAGGCTTCACTATACCATTCTTAATATCAGAAACTATTTGATTTATTTCATTCATACGATACTCACTTATACAATCTACAAAACCATTAATCTAGTTTTTACTACATTTAACCCCATGCAAAAACTGAATTTTCCATCTTATGTTTTCAGACTCAAATCTAACGAAAATAAGACACTTATTTTTGATATCGTTAGAAAAAAATATGTGATTTTAACACCGGAAGAATGGGTTCGACAACATGTAGTCCATTTCTTACTTAAAGAAAAAAACTACCCCATTTCGTTAATTGCTTTAGAGAAACAACTCAAAATAAATTTAAGAACTAAAAGAACCGATATTGTAGTTTATAATATTCAGGGGAATCCAGAGATATTAATAGAATGCAAGGCTCCTAGTATAAAAATAAGTCAAACTACTTTTGATCAAATTGCACGATATAACCTTTCTACTAAGGCTAATTATTTAATGGTAACTAATGGCTTAACTCATTATTTTTGCCAAATAGATACTACTATAGAAACTTATATATTTTTAAAAGATATTCCAAGCTACTAATTTTAGCATCTATTTAGCAACAAGAACGATTTAGATGTACTAGATTTGTAAACTTGAAAACAGCCATAGTCATATTAAATTGGAACGGGAAAAAATTATTAGAACAATTTTTACCGTCTATCGTTAATTTTAGTTCAGAATTAGCAGAAATCTATGTGGCGGATAATGCAAGTACAGATAGCTCAATTGCTTTTGTTAAAAAGAATTTTTCAAGGGTTCAAATTGTTAAAAATACCACTAACGGTGGTTATGCTAAAGGCTATAATGACGCACTAAAAAAGATTGATGCAGATATCTATTGTTTAATAAACTCTGATGTTGAAGTGTCTAAAAATTGGATTTCCCCAGTTTTAGAGGTTTTTAAAAAATATAAAAACACTGCTATAATTCAACCAAAAATACTTGATTATAAGCAGAAAGATACTTTTGAATATGCTGGAGCTGGAGGAGGTTTTATCGATTTATATGGTTATCCATATTGTAGGGGGCGTGTTTTTAATGATCTGGAAAAAGACATCAAACAATTTGATGATATTACAGAAATCTTTTGGGCATCAGGTGCTTGTTTTTTCATTAGATCTGAGGTATACCATTTTTTAAATGGATTTGATGAAGACTATTTTGCACACCAAGAAGAAGTAGATTTATGTTGGAGGGCCCAAAACGAAGGTTATGATGTAAAATATGTTGGAAATTCTAAAGTATTTCATGTGGGAGGAGCAACACTTCAAGAAACAAATCCCCACAAAACATTTTTAAACTTTAGGAATAGTTTACTTAATGTCATTAAGAATGTCCCTAAACAATGGTTTTTATTTGTTGTTTTTTCACGCTTAGTTTTAGATGGCATTGCAGGAATCAAATTCTTAGTAGAGCTAAGGCCTATTCACACTTGGGCTATTTTTAGAGCACACTTAAGTGTGTATAAAAATTTTTATACTTTTTTACAGAAAAGAAAAAAGTTGCAAAAAAAATACAACTACAATCTTCACACAAGTGTTGTTTGGCAATATTTTATATTGAGAAGGAAACAATTTAAAAGTTTACGATAAATTATAATATTTCTGTGGTTCCTTTCCCCTCTCTAATTATTTTGGGTGTAGAATTGGTTAGGTCTATAATTGTAGAAGCAAGATTATCTCCAAAGCCTCCGTCTATAACACCATCTACTAGGTGTTTCCATTTTTCAAAAATTAGCTCTGGATCAGTAGTATATTCGAGTACATCATCATCATCATGTATCGAAGTAGAAATAATTGGATTTCCTAATGCCTTAACAATGGCTCTTATTATATTATTATTTGGAATTCGAATCCCTACCGTTTTTTTCTTTTTAAATACTTTAGGCAATGATTTACTCCCAGGAAGTATAAAGGTGTAAGGGCCAGGCAAAGCTCTTTTAAGAAGCTTATATGTTGGTGTATCAATTTGCTTAACGTAATCAGAAAGATGGCTTAAATCATTACAAATAAATGAAAAATTGGCTTTTTCTACCTTAATTCCTTTTATTCTTGCAATTTTTTCTACAGCTTTTGTATTGGTAATATCACAACCTAATCCATAAACAGTATCTGTTGGATATATAATGAGCCCACCTTTTTTTAGAATATCTACAACCTTATTAATTTCTGTACTATTAGGATTTTCTTCATAAACTTTAATAAAAAATGCCATAAAAAATACTTAAAAAACGTGCTATAAGTTACAAATGTAAAACTCTTTACAAAAGACAATAATTAGTTTTTATCTACTAATCTAAAACCTTCTCCATGAATATTTAAAATCTCTACGGTATCGTCATTTTTTAAATATTTTCTGAGTTTCGCAATATAAACATCCATACTTCTAGATGTAAAATAATTATCATCTCTCCATATTTTTGTCAATGCCAATTCTCTTGGCATTAAATCGTTTTTATGTAACGCTAGCATGCGTAAAAGCTTACTTTCTTTAGGTGACAATTTTTGAGGTTCTTTTTCTCCAACAGAGAGATGCCGTAACTTAGAGTTAAAAAAGAAACCTCCAATATTAAATTCAAATTGTTCGTTTTCTGTTACTGTGTCTGACTCTTTTCTTTGTAAGATTGCTTTTATTTTAAAAAGTAATACTTCTGAGTCAAAAGGTTTGTTCAAATAGTCGTCAGCACCAACTTGATAACCTCTCAAAACATCTTCTTTGAGTGTTTTTGCTGTTAAAAATATGATTGGTATTTCTTTGTTTTTAGATCGAATATCTTTTGCTAGAGAAAAACCATCCTTTCGGGGCATCATTACATCTAAAATGCAAAGATCAAAATCATTATTTTTAAACATTATTAATCCTTCAATACCATCTTTAGCATGTGTTACGTTGTAGTCGTTTAATGCTAAATAATCTTTTAAAACTGTACCAAAATTTGGATCATCTTCTACTAATAAAATCTTTTTACTTCCCATGTTTATTTTTTTAAATTAGTGGTAATTTAATTGTGAATGTACTTCCTTTTCCTATTTCACTATGAACAAAAATCGTTCCGTGATGAATGTCAATAATTTCTTTTGCATAGGCTAAGCCTAAACCGTGTCCTTTAACATCATGAATATTTCCTTTTTGTTCTCTATAAAATTTATCAAAAATTTGTTTTTGAACATTTTTGCTCATTCCTATTCCTTTATCTTCTATTTTAATTAATAAGTTTTTATTTGTACTTTCTGTTAAAACATCAATTTTTGGTTTGTTTTCAGAATATTTTAAAGCATTTTCTAAAATATTAACTAAAACATTGGTCATGTGAAAATCATTGACTAAAATTTCTGATTGAATCGCTTGAAAATGAGTAGTAATTGAACCATTCTTATCCAAAGTTAAAAGACTTACGTGAGAAATAGCATCATCAATTATATCATGAAAGTCTGAGGTCTCAGTATTGATTTCAATTTGATTTTTTTCCAATCTAGAAATTCGTAAAACATTCTCTACCTGACCATGCATTCTTTTATTTTCATCACGAATCATTTTAATGTAGCGAAGAACTTTATCTTGATCATTTATAATCTTTGGATTTATGATGGAATCTAAAGCAAGATTTATGGTGGCAATAGGAGTTTTAAATTCATGAGTCATATTGTTGATAAAATCAGTTTTAATTTCTGATATTTTTTTCTGCTTTACAAGTTGATATAGAGAACTAGAAAAAGCAACAATAATTATAAAAATGAAGAACAAAGACAATAATAAAATATAATAGATGTCTGATAAAATATGCTTGTTTTTTTCTGGAAAATCTATGTACAATGTGAAATTACTAACCCCCTCATTATTTATAAATAAAGGATAGCTTTGGCTTTTCTCAGGATCAATAGTATAATATCCAGATTTAAGCTTAGTAGCTAAATCATTATTATAAACTCCATATTTATATTTAATATTAATATTATTTTTCTTCAACTCTTCATTTAAAATAACATTTAATTCTCTGTTGTTTATTCTTTCTTCAATTGGAAATATTTTCTTGTAAAATTCTTTAAATACATCAGAAAGTAATTTTCTGTCTATATCTTCATTGTCTATAGTTGATATTTTCTTTTCATTAAAAACAGTCTTGAACTCATTGTCTCCTGAAATAAAAGTTCCTTTAAAAAAATCTCTTTTTTTAGTAAGTCTTTTAACAATAATTGAATCATTATCATAAAAACCATTCTTATCTAAAATATCAAGAACTGGTATTTTGAAGTCTTCTTCTATAATAGTTGTTCCAAAAGAAAAACGACTTTTACTAGTGGTATCAATCTGTTGAATTAAGAAATTTTTAATTTGTGCTTTATTTAAAAACCTTCTTGTTTTAATAAAACTTTCTATTTTATTGTAATAAACAGCTTCCTCTTTTACTTCTAATCGTTCAGAAACTCTAGCTAAAGCTTTTTTAACATCCCCTCTAAATTGAATATTTTTACTTTCAATGGTATTGTTAATCCAGTACAATTGAACAGCAATTATTCCTATTAAAGAAATGCTCATCAAAACTACAATTAAGACAAATATCTTTTTTCCCATCTCTCAAAAATAGGGTTATATACCATGTTAATGTTTTAATTTAACTTAGATTAACAAAAGAACCTAGATATTTAAGTAAAATTTAACACAAAATGGGAATTATATTAAAAATAAAGTTGATTTTTTGTTAAAATATTAAATATTTTTCTAATTTTTAACATTGTTTCTTGTTTATCAATATTTTCAATTGAGTAGTTTGACAATAAATTTCTCTTAGTATCTGGCCATTGATTTTTAATAATATCATTAACCTGTTTTTTCGATATTTTATCTCTACTTATGACCCTTTTTATTCTCAGTTCTACAGGGGCATTTATTGAAATAATAACATGACAAACTAAATCACTGTTTGTTTCAAACAAAATTGCATTTTCATATATAATTAATGAGTTTGTTTTTTGACTTGTAATGAAATTAGCAAAATGAATTTTAACTTCTGGATGAATAATACTATTTAATTTTCTTAATAATTTGGGATCTTTAAAAACTAACTCAGAGATATATTTACGATCTAATTTATTGTCCTGATAACTATTTTCTCCAAAAGCCTCAATAATTTTATTTTTAATTGTAGTCGAATTATTAATTAATTGTTTAGCTTCCTCATCGGCATGATAGTATACTGTATTTTTTAGAGTACATATCTCTTTGGTTACCACAGATTTACCACTTCCTATTCCTCCTGTTATACCAATAATCATATTATCTATTAATTATAAAATCAATTTTCAAAGGGCTTATTCTAATATTTCTAACTAATGAAGAACTTTCTACTAGTTTTGGAATCAAATAGGGTAAATTATTAATCTTTGACATATTATAATCACATTCAATCAAAAAAGCAGAACTTGATATCTTATTAAAATTAGAGAGTGCAACTTTATAGGTGATTTTTACTAGTTTAGGAAAAGTATTAATTGATTTGTTATTTGGAAGATTTAATAGGGTTAAAGGAACTTCAACTTCACCTTCAGTAAACTCCTCAACAATTGCAGAAATTTCAATTTTATCTTGTTGAAATCTTATATTTGAATCTGAGGAAAAGTTTTGGATATTAACAATTTCTTTAATTGATGAATTCAGTAGTTTTTTTTGAAAAAGGGTTGTTGAAACATATGCAATGGTATCCAATATAGATTCTGGACCCTTTATTGTAATTGAATCAGGATTAATATTAATACCCTCTTTAAATTCATAACCCTCAGCAAAGGTGATATCAGAAAATAAATTTACGGGAATTTTTTTAACTTTTAATAAGCCTAAATTAAAGGCAATTGAATCCCTTATGAAGTGATTTATCTCAATACCTGTCATCATTTGCTTCTGAATCGCTAACTTTTGTTGAGAAACTAACAAATAATAATCTGTTAATGATTTGTAATAAATATTTGAGGCATCAATTTCAAGTTTTTTTGGTGAAACTTTGGCAGAAATTAATTTAAAACCTGAGGTCTTAACATGTATTTCTATAAAATTTAAAGGATTTTCTTGAAGTAATTTATTATCAGGCAGATTATTATAAATGACAGGAAACTTGATAGTTCCATCATATTCTTTAGATAATTTGGTCATAAACCAAAAAACTACAGAAAGTAGAAAAAATAAAATAAATGAATAATACATTTTATTAATTCCTGTATTGTTTTGATTCATTAGTTGTTGTATTTACATGCAAGCTACTTAATCTAAGGTCAAAGACAAAATTAAGCACAAAAAAAAGTGAGCTATTACTAACTCACTTTTATAATCTAAGCGCCATGGATTTATTTCTTTACTGAACCAGGAGCATATTTTTTACTCAATTCAACAGAAATGGCGGCCTGTTCAAACTTTATTTTTCCTGCACCAGTTTCAATAGTTACAGTTCCGTCTTTTACATTCATTTCAGTTAACTTACCATGAATACCACTTGAGGTGACAACTTTTGATCCTTTTTTTAATTCTGTTATGAATTTTTTCTCTTTTTTACGTTTTCTGTTTTGAGGTAATATCATAAAGAGATAAAAAACAACTAAAAGAGCTAACATAGGAAGCATCATACTACCAAAACCGTCTGATGGTGATGCTTGTAATATTATATTTTGAAACATTATTGTTTTTTTGGAGTTACTAATCCTTTTAATCTTAACACTTCTCTACCTCTAGCAGTATTGGTAAACAAAGTTAATGTTTTGGCTTGTCTATTAGGCTTACCAGCTGTATTAAAATTAGCTAACACCTCTGCAGAATCTCCTGGTTTTATAGGTTCCTTGGGCCATACAGGAACAGTACATCCACAAGATGCCTGAACATTCGATATAATTAAATCTGTTTTTCCAGCATTCGTAACTATGTACTTTGCTTCAACAATCTGACCCTCATCTACTGTCCCAAAATCGTATTCTGTAATATCAAATTTAATCTCAGCAGCCCCTTTACTAATTTCGAGATCTCTCTTTTTTGCAGTTTCCAGATTTTCTTTCTTTACTTTAACAGAAGCACTTTCATTATTACAAGAAATAATAAAAACTACTGATAATAAAAGAGTGAATGGCAATAGTATTTTTTTCATGATAAGATTTTAATTTTTGTAAAAATAATAAATTATAATAATCCTCGTCCAAGTTTAATAAGTTTTTTATCTTTTTCAAACTCTCTGGAGAGTTTATCTAAAACACCGTTAACAAAGTAACTACTTTTTTCTGATGAATAATCTTTGGCAATTTCTATGTATTCATTAATCGTAACCTTGGTGGGTATCATTGGAAAATTTAAAAATTCACATGCCCCCATTTTAATAAGAATCATATCCATATCAGCAATTCTATCAGACTCCCAATTAGGAGTGTGAAGTTTGATGTCATTTTCAAAAGTGTGATGATTTAATATCACTTTTTTAAATAGCTCTGACACAAAATCTGAATCATCTTGATTTTTATATAGACTACCCAACGAAAAAGGACTTGTTGCTTTTTGCTTCTTAAGAGATCTAACAACCCATGTGTTTACATAAGGAATATCATCTACCCATGTAATATTTTCATCTTCAAAATATTCTGCAAGCTTTGGACTAGGGGCAATAATTTCTGTAAAAAAATCAATTACAAAACTTTTATCAATATTAAAGGAGTCTTCTTCTAGGCTAAGATAATTTGAATATAAAGTACTGTTTTGTAGTTTCTCCCATATAATTTTCACATATTCATCGTCTGTGGTCCAGTTATTAAGGTTTTGGGCTTCAATATGAAGAGTCAAAGAACTGCTTTCAGTAATTTTTTTTATTAATTTATTTTCTACAAATTTTCTATTTGGAGACAAATCCTCTTCGGTGACTAAATGCTTTTTCTTAGAAATTTCTAGTTTTTGGTCAGCTAATTTTTGAACCTCAACCAGAAGCTTTAGGAGCAAAACGAACAAATCAAACATTTTTTTGATGCTAAATTTTATAAATTTTTCTTCTTTCACAATATCATCATCCTGAGACTTAATCATTGCATAAACCGATTGCATTACCTTAATTCGAATATGTCTTCTATTGATCATTTAAAGAACTTAATTTTTTAATAAAAAAAGCGAGAGATTGAAACCATTCGCTTTGCAAAAATATAATTATTTCTTTAGGTGCATTAAGAGTTTTTCTCTTTTTTGTAATTATCTATTCTATTTTGAGCTATATTGAATGCAGCTCTATGTGGAGTTATGTTTTCTTTATCTGAATATTTAAATATTTCAAGTGTTGTATTGTAAATATTTTCAGTTTTTTTAATACTTTCTTCTTTTGTATTACCATTTAATTCTCCATAAACATTTATAATACCTCCTGCATTAATTAAAAAATCAGGAGCATAAGCTATTCCCTTTTCCTTAAGAATTCTTCCATGCTTAACCTCATCCGCTAACTGATTATTAGCTGCACCTGCTATTACTTTTGCGTTTAACTGATGAATTGTATAATCATTGATTGTAGCTCCAAGTGCGCATGGGGCATAAATATCAATATCTAAATCATAAATATCATTTCCCAAAACAACATTAGTGTTATATTTTTTTGATAGCTCCTCCAAACGAAATTCATTAACATCATTAATGATGACTTCAGCTCCCTCATCTATAATGAATTTAACTAATGTTTCGCCAACATGACCAACCCCTTGTACTAGTATTTTTTTTCCTTTTAAGTTCTCTGATCCAAATTTATATTTAACTGCTGCTTTCATCCCCATGTAAACACCGTGGGCAGTAACGGGAGATGGATTTCCTGAACCTCCTTTGTGGGCAGAAATTCCGGTTACATGAGGGGTAACTTCACTAATTATATCCATATCTCTTGTTTCCATACCTACATCCTCAGCTGTTATGTATTTTCCACCTAAAGAATCTACAAACTCACCAAACCTTCTCATCAAATTATCATTCTTTTGAGTTTTAGCATCTCCAATAATCACTGCTTTACCCCCACCGAGATTTAAACCTGTAATTGCAGATTTATATGTCATTCCTCTAGATAAACGTAAAACATCATTTAAAGCGTGCCATTCACTTTGGTATGACCACATTCTTGTTCCGCCTAGAGCAGGTCCTAAAACTGTATTATGGATGCTAATTATTGCCTTTAAACCTGTATCTTTGTCATTACAAAATACAATTTGTTCGTGACTATCAAAAGATAGTTGTCCAAACACAGGATTATTCTTTAAAAAGTTGGTATCAATAATTTTTGTTTTCATATAGTTATAAGTTTAAAACATTACTTATTTATGTAATTCCTAAAAAATAATACGCAAAAATAAGATATCTTCAAATAACAGCAAATTAATTGCCTCATAATTATAAATAATTTAATTTTAAAAATAAAGTAATAAACTCATTAATGAAATCTCTAAGATATTTAGACAAGTATTTTATAAAGTATAAATGGAGGCTCTTATTAGGTGTTTTCATTACCATTTTATCAAAAATATTAGCACTTCAAATTCCAAAAATTATCGGAAAATCATTAAATGTTGTTGAGAGCTTTATGAAAGGGGATATTTTAGATAAAATAATTGTAAAAGAGCAATTAATATGGAATATTTTACTCATCGTAGGAGTATCAGTTTTAGCTGGTTTTCTGACTTTTGTTATGCGACAAATGATTATTGTGACTTCAAGGTTAATTGAATTTGATTTAAAAAATGAAATTTATGAGCAATATCAAAAACTTTCAATAAATTTTTATAAAAAAAATAGAACTGGAGATTTAATGAATAGAATTAGTGAAGATGTCTCGAAAGTTAGAATGTACTTTGGACCAGCTGTTATGTATTCTATGAATATGATTTTCCTGTTTATTGTTGGCTTTACTCAAATGGTTAAGACAGATCCTGTTTTAACCATGTACACACTTATACCTTTTCCTGTTTTATCAATTTCTATATTTTACATCAGCAAAATCATCAATAAAAGAAGTGTCATCGTTCAAGAATACCTATCAAAATTAACAACCTATAATCAAGAGTTTTTTTCTGGAGTAAATGTCGTAAAATCATACGGGATAGAGCCAATGGTGATTTTAGGTTTTGATGAACTAGCTGATAAAAGTAAAGAGAAAAACATAAGTCTATATAAAATACAAGCGCTTTTTTTTCCTTTGATGATTTTGTTGATTGGGATAAGTAATCTAACAGTTATTTATATCGGTGGAAAACAATATATAAATGGAGAAATACCTATTGGGGTCATTGCAGAATTCATATTATATGTAAATATGTTAACCTGGCCTGTTGCTGTGGTTGGTTGGGTAACTTCCATGGTTCAACAAGCGGAAGCATCTCAAAAAAGAATAAATGAATTCCTTAAAGAAATTCCTGAAATAAAAAACAACAATGTAAAACCATTCATATTAAATAGAAATATAGAATTTAAAAATGTTTCTCTGACTTATGATGACACAAAAATTGAGGCATTAAAAAATATCAGTTTTTCTGTAACAAAAGGGGAATCCATAGCTATTCTTGGTAAAACAGGATCAGGAAAATCTAGTATTGTAAATCTACTTTCTAGACTCTATGATGTTTCTAATGGCAAGATTAGTATTGACAATACCCCTATTAAAGATGTGAATTTAATTGATTTAAGAAAGGGAATTGGTTTTGTACCACAAGACCCATTTCTCTTCTCAGACTCTATTTCTAATAATATTAAATTTGGATTTGAACAAGCAACAAAACAGGAAATTATATCTGCTGCAAAAAAAGCAGTTGTTCATCAAAATATTGAAGGATTTAAAGATAAATACGACACAATCCTTGGTGAAAGAGGCGTTACCTTATCTGGAGGTCAAAAACAAAGAGTTTCTATTGCTAGAGCTATCATAAAAAACCCAGACATACTCGTTTTTGACGATTGCTTATCTGCTGTTGACACAGAAACAGAAGAAAAAATTTTAGCAAATTTGGAAAGTCTTTCTAAAGATAAGACAACTTTTATTATTAGTCACAGAGTCTCCTCAACAAAAAATGCAGATAAAATTATCATTTTAGATAATGGTCAAATTATACAGCAAGGATCTCATAATCAACTCATAAATCAAAATGGGTACTATAAAGAACTATACGAACAACAACTTTTAGAAAAAGAAAACCAGTAGTATATTTTGCCAAGTAAAATATTTTATTAGATTTGTTCTTGAAATTAATAAACAATAAATTATATTTTAAAGGTTATGAGGGAAAGAGTTGAGCAAGAAGAAATATTTTCACAAGTATTAAGAGCAGGAAGAAGAACTTACTTTTTTGATGTTAGAGCAACAAAAGCAGAAGATTATTATTTAACAGTTACAGAAAGTAAAAAATTTACTCATGATGATGGTTCATTTCATTATCAAAAACATAAAATCTATCTATATAAAGAAGATTTTAGTGATTTTAGAGAAATGCTTACGAAAGCTACAGACTATATTCTAGACGAAAAGGGAACTGAAGTAATTAGTGAGCGTCATCAAAAAGATTATAAAAAAGAGGAAGAACAAAAAACCAATGAGGAACAAACAACCGAAAGTTTCACGGATGTTAATTTTGACGATATTTAATAACTTTCATTCAAATTCAATATTAAGAAAGTCATCAATTTAATATTGATGGCTTTTTTTATAATATACTCTTTATCGTAGTGGTTTTAAAATGAGTTTCAAGCCATTCTTTTTCAGGAATACTTTCCTCAGTTATCCCTCCTCCAACATATACTTTTGCAAATCCTTCTTCAATTTCAACACAGCGTAAATTAACAAAAAGATCAGTTACTAAATTAATATTAATCTCGCCTAAAAAACCAGTATAAAAAGTTCTATCGTAATTTTCATTACGTAAAATAAAAGATTTTGCTGCTTCTTTAGGTAGTCCACAAACCGCTGGAGTAGGATGTAAAGTATTTAATAAGTTTTTCAATTCAAACTCGCCAATTTCTCCTTTTATATCCGCTTTTAAATGAAGTAAATTACCAGCCTTAATAGTTTGAGTTTCTGAAACATAAAAGTTCTTTATTATAATTCCATTTTCTTGATTCTTAAGCTGTGAAATAATATAATCTAACACAAATTGGTGTTCTTTTTTTTCTTTTTGACCCCATAAAGGGTTTAAATTTCCTTCAAAATTTTGCGTACTTGCAAGGGCTGTAGTATGAAAGTTGTTATTTTTTATGGTAACAAGTCTTTCCGGAGTTGCTCCCATCCATAAACCAATTTCTGGATGAAACCACACATATACAAATGCATTATCATACTTTTGTAGCAATTTTTCAAAAACTTTTATTAAATCAAAAGAAGTAAGCTTCACGTTTTCTTTTCTGGAGAGCACCACTTTTTTAAATGAGTTATCTTTTATTGCATTTATACCGTCTAATACTAACTCTAAGTGACTTTTTTTATCGACTAAACAAGCTTCAAACTTTTTCTCTGAGAATGGTTTAGCATTATTATAATAAGTTTCTTCAATAACTTCAAATGCATTATTTAAAAACACAATTGATTTGTTTTCATTATGAAATGGAGCAAATATAAATCCTTCCTCCTCAAAGGAAGTTGAGTAATTCAGTGAAGCATCTTCACCAAAGTAGGCTTTCAATTTTGATGCATTAGGTTTTTTGAAACAAACAAAAGGTAACTTATGATGATAGGAAACTGTAATTTTTTCAAAAATCAAGCGTAAAGAAATATTTTAGATTATAAATTTATTTTTTATCTAGAATGATATTAGTCATTTTACAAACAGAAATTAATTGATCTTGTTCATCAACAATTTTAACCTCCCAAAGATGGGTAGATCTTCCTTTGTGAATATTTACAGCAGTAGCATAAACAACACCTTCCCTCTTGCTCTTTAAATGATTAATGGTAAGCTCAATTCCATTAATAATTTGTTTTTTATGATCAATAAAAAAATTTGAAGCTGCACTACCGACAGATTCAGCTAAAGCAGCAGTAGCGCCTCCATGTAATTGCCCGTAAGGTTGATGAACTTTAGAAGTTACTGGCATTTTTGCAGTTAAATAGTCTTCCCCAATATCAGTATACTCAATATCAAGAGTTTCCATTAGAGTATTTTTAGAGGTAGTATTAAAACTGCTTAAAATTTTACTTTTATCCATGCTATTTTATTTGTAACACAAAAATACATATAAAATATTGTAATTTTGTGTCAATAAAACTGTAAAATATATGTACAAAATTAGAATTGTTTTAGATGCTGAAGAGGATATTATTAGAACTATTTTGGTAGATAACGATATAAATTTAGAAATCTTGCATCAAACAATAACCAAATCCTTCAATTTTGAGGGCTTTGAAATGGCCTCATTTTACAGGACCGATTATGAATGGAATGAAGGAGAAGAGATCCCTTTATTTAATATGTCTGAAGCTGGAAATGGAATTTCAATGCAAAATTATATTATCAATGATATAATACCTAATGTGGGAGATAAATTAATTTATGTCTATGATTTTTTAAAAATGTGGACATTTTACGTAGAAACCATAAAAGTTACAAAAGCAACACAGAAAGATTTACCAAAAACAATTTTATCTGTAGGAGAAATTCCCAAGGAAGCTCCTGAGAAAGAATTTATAGCTGAAAAACCGGACAATGCTTTTAATGACGAATATGATGATGAATTTAAAGATGAATTTGAAAGTCTTGATGACATCGACTTTGATCATTATTAAATTATTTTTCAATTGAACCGTTATTTTATGTAACGTAAATTTAAATTAGCCGTCTAAAGAATATACCTTAAAAAAAAATTGTTGAAAACAATCTTAACTCTCAAAAATATCGTCAAAAAATTTGGACGTGTTCATGCCGTAAATAATCTTTCTTTTGATATCCATCAGGGAAATGTTTATGGAATCCTTGGGCCAAATGGAAGTGGAAAATCAACTACTCTTGGAATAATTCTAAATGTAGTAAACAAAACTTCAGGGGAGTTCAAATGGTTTAATGGAGAACTTTCAACTCATCAGGCTCTAAAAAAAGTTGGTGCTATCATAGAACGTCCAAACTTCTACCCTTACATGACCGCAACACAAAACCTTTCATTAATTTGTAAGATAAAAAATATTTCTAATGAAAATTTAGAAGAGAAATTAAAAATTGTAAATCTTTACGATCGAAAAAACAGTAAATTTAGCACCTTTTCTTTAGGGATGAAACAAAGATTAGCGATTGCCTCTGCTCTTCTAAATAACCCTGAAATTTTAATATTAGATGAACCAACTAATGGTTTAGATCCTCAAGGCATTCATGAAATTAGAGAAATTATTCAAAAGATAGCAAAAAATGGCACCACCATTTTACTAGCATCTCATCTTTTAGACGAAGTAGAGAAAGTATGTAGTCATGTAGTTGTTATTAGAGAAGGAGTAAAATTATATAGTGGAAGAGTTGACGAAATGAGCGTCTCTCACGGTTTATTCGAACTCAATACAAAGGAACCAAAAAATAAATTAATTTCTATTTTAAATAATAATAGTAAGATAGGATCTATTGAAGAGGAAGATGATTATATTATTGCAAATCTCACAGAAGAAATGGAAGCCTCTGAAATCAACACCTACTTATTTAAAAATGGGATAACAGTTTCTCATTTGGTAAAAAGAAAACCAAGCTTAGAGCAACAATTTCTTGATTTAACCAACAATAATTAAAAGAAATATTTAAATATGTTAAGATTACTTTTTATAGAGTTACATAAATTTAAGTACAATAGTGCTAGTAAAATCTTGACTCTAATTTATTTTGGACTTCTAACTTCTATTGCCCTAGTTGCAGCTATCAAATTTGACATAGGTGTTATTAAATTTCATTTAGCAGATATGGGAATCTTTAATTTTCCTTACATATGGCACTTCAACACCTATATGGCATCCATTTTTAAGTTTTTCTTATTATTGGTTATTGTTTCAATGATTTCTAATGAATACAGCTACAGAACTCTCAAACAAAACTTAATAGATGGTTTAAGTAAGAAAGAATTTATATTATCTAAGTTTTATACTGTTATTGTGTTATCAGGTGTTTCAACACTTTTCGTATTCATTGTTTCTTTAGTATTAGGATTTATATATTCTGATTACAATGAACTCACTATCATTACAACTGATCTCGAATATCTCCTAGGTTTTTTTATTAAGTTAGTGGGCTTCTTTTCATTTGGACTTTTCTTTGGTATTTTAGTTAAAAGATCTGCTTTTGCTGTTGGAGCTATGTTTGTATGGCTTATTTTGGAGAGTATATTTAAAGGTTTCTTATTTTACGCTTTTAGGGGTGCCGAATCTATTTCAGTTAGTGTTGATCAGATCATGAGGTTTTTACCCTTTGAGGCCATGTCTAATTTAATTAAAGAACCCTTTTCTAGATTAGGAGCTGTCAGATCTGTTGCAACATCTGTTGGAGAACAAATAAACAAAAGCTATGATGTTGAGTTTTTAAATATCATAATAGTGATGGCTTGGACTTTTATCTTTATTTATGGTTCTTATACATTGTTAAAAAAGAGAGATTTATAATTAACATTTAATGCTAATTTTTAAAAATTAATAAATTTCATAAACCTTAAAATTAATATTTATCATATATTGTGTGAAATAAATTCATAAAAATCTATGACTAGAAAAATATTATTATTTTTTATGTTATTCTTTTTCTTCACTCAATATAATTATGGTCAAGAAAATAAAATCAAAATATCCCCAAATAATCTTTCAGGAACGTCATCAATATTATTAACCTTGGAGGACAGAGGGAAATATAGTTTGACAATTAAAAATAAAACCGGAGAAAAAATCTTTATTAAAAAATTTGAAATTTTTGAAAAAAAATTATTTGCTTTTAAACATAATTTTAAAAATTTTGATAAAGGAGATTATACTTTTGAGTTATCTAAAAAAAGAAAAATTATTGCCAATAAAAAATTTACTAAAAATTGATGACCTTAAGAAGCCTTCTAGTTGTTATATTAATATTTTTTAGCTCACTTATTTATTCACAAAATATAGCAGACTGTATTGATGCGGTTGCTGTTTGTGAGACAACTTCTATAAATTATGAAGTTATAGGAATTGGTGATGTAAACGATTTACCAATAGGCAATTCAGGCTGTTTGGGAGATGGTGGAGCTGGTACAGGAATTGAATCAAACTCTATATGGTTTCGTTTTAAAGCAGCAAGAAATGGTCAATTAGGGTTTAATATCATCCCTGATAACCCCACCGATGACTGGGATTTTGCGGTTTACGGCCCTAATGTAAGTTGTAATGATCTGGGAAACCCTGTAGATTGGACAGGCTCAGGAGATTGTGGAATTTCAAATTATGAAGCTGGAAACCCAAATGATGGTGGTCAAACTGGTGCAGGAAACCCTCCGTCATTTCTAAGTGGTGATTGGTATACTCCTTTCCTAGAAGTTAATGAAGGTGAAGAATACCTATTGTTAATCAATAGTTTTCAAGGAGGTAACGATTCGTTTACACTTGAATGGACAGGTAGTTTAATTGATGATGGCCTAGGAAATCCTTTAGATTGTTCGATTGTTGTTGGAGATCTAGGACCTGATCAAGAGGTATGTGAAGGAACAATTATTACCTTAGACGGAACATCTCCCTCAACAACAGCTATCGGATATCAATGGTTTTTAGATACCGGTACTGGTTTTTCAGAGATCACAGGAGAAACTAACCCAATATATACAATTGATAATGATATATCAGGAATCTATAAAGTTGAAGTTACAGATGCAGACGGAAGTACTGACGATGATGAAGTTGAAATTAATTTTTATTCTCAGCCCACAATTATTCCACTTACAAATACCATCTATGAAGTATTTGACACTGATGGCACAGAGGATGGTTTTACATCTTTTGATTTAAGAGATTTATTTGATAATATTTTATTAGATGGACAGGACTCAGCCATTTATGGAGTACAATATTATCAAAGCCAAGCTGATGCTGATGCTAATGTAAACCCAATTCCTAATCCTGATAATTATACCAATATTACTGATAATCCAGATTTAACAGACGATATTTATGCACGCGTTCTAACTACTGCTGCCCCAAATACATGTAATCCAGCTACTACTAGTTTTAAGTTACTAGTTAATATTAATGAACCACCTGTACTTTCATCAAATTTTAGAGGAGCATACTGCCCTTTAAGTGAAATTAAAATTGCAGAAAATTTTACTATTACAGATACCGACGATACAGGTTTAGATTTTTTTACAGTTCAAATATCTTCCGGATATTCTAATCCTGAAGATCTTTTAATCTTAACGGGTACTCATCCAAATATAACATCCACATGGAATACAATTGAAGGAAAATTGACATTGGAGCCAATTGCTCCTGCGACTCAGATTCTTTACTCAGATCTTCAATTGGCAGTAAGAGAAATTGTTTTTACTAGTACCGATGCAAACATTACTGGAGAGCGTTTCTTTTCTTTTACCATAGGAGATGCAAATTACCTTCCCTCTACCGATCACTTTTATATTTTTAAAGAAAATAATTTAGTAACATGGTCAGATGCTAAAATTCTTGCAGAAGCTTCTACTTATTATGGTTTACAAGGCTACCTAGTTACAATTTTATCAGAAGAAGAAAGTATCATCTCTGCTGAACAAATTACAGGTACTGGTTGGATAGGTGCTAGCGATGAAGATAATGAAGGAGAATGGAAATGGATGACGGGTCCAGAAACTGGAACCATATTCTGGAATGGTACAGCTGGAGGTGCTGCTCCACCGGGAATGTATGAAAATTGGAATACAGGTGAGCCTAATGAATTTCAAGGTGGTGAAGATTATGCCCATATTACAGCTGATGGTATTGGTATAGATGGATCATGGAATGATTTGCCAGATGATACATCAGGACAACCAGTTGATTTTCAAGCTAAAGGTTATATTGTAGAATATGGAGGAACTCCAGGCGACCCCGTCTTAAATATTTCAACGAGTACAAGTATTTATATCCCAGAGATTATAGTGACCACAAACGACAGAACTTGTACTGGTGGGAGTATTTCATTATCTGCTTCAGTGACTGAAGGAGAGATCTATTGGTATGATGCTCTTGTAGGGGGTAACCTTGTATTTACTGGAGATATATTTAGTACACCATCGCTTACTAATTCTACAACATATTATGTAGCTGCATCACCAGAAGGATGTGCTACAACAGAAAGAATTGCAGTAGAGGCTATTATAGATACTACTCCAGTTTTAATTCCATCACCACTAGATATTAATCGTTGTGATGAAAATAGAGTTGGTTTCCTAGATTTTGATTTAATTGCAGATCAAACCCCTCAAATACTAAATAGCTTAGATCCAATTTTAAATCCAGACCTTACTGACTTTGAAGTATT
>CBFHOD010000017.1:37517-40449 GCA_965657365.1 Flavobacteriaceae bacterium | reverse complement strand
CATATACCTCAATAACAATTGGATCTTCACTTTCATCTATGTTCATGACTTCTGTCCATTGAAATATTCCAAAACCAATTAATACAATAATAACTACTCCTGGGATTACAGTCCAAATCATTTCTAACATATGATTGTCTGCGTAAAATTTTGCTTTATTTGTTTTTTTACCTCTGTACTTATAGGTAAAATAGAAGATAATAAACTGCATGATAAACTGAACAATTCCTATCAACCAAAAAGAAATATCAAATAATAAGTCATCATTTTCACCCTCGTAAGAAGCTGATTCTGGCAACATTAAAACATTCATTCCAATTAAGCAATAAATCATTAATGCGTAAATAAAAATTCCAAAAAGGATGAAATATTTTCCTTGTCTGTCATTGTCTTTATCCGTAGCAATTACACCTCTTAAATTTAAGATTCTAGTAATCTGCCAGAAACTTACTCCGATTGCAACACCTATAAAAATATAAAATAGAGCTAGCATAATATTTTGTCTTTGTTAATTATATTGATTAATGTTGGTTGTCTTTTTCTGAGTGATGCTCAATATTGAAATAATGAAAATGCTCACTCTCGTGTAAGAAAGGATTTCCTTTCGGTACGGGATCAGCTTTTGCAAAAGCACTAAATACCGTATAAATAAATATTCCAAGAAAGAAAAAAGTTGCTCCAATCTCAGGAATACCAAAACTCCAACTTCCTCCAACAGTTCCAGGCATAATCATAATGAATAAATCTACATAATGACCTGCTAGGATCACTAAACCACCAATGATTACAAACCAAGGTCTGCTTTTAAAGTCACTATTAATTAATAGTAGTATTGGGAAAACAAAGTTCATCACTAACATCGATAAAAACAATGTTTTATACTCTGTAAACCTCAATACAAAGTAAGTTGTCTCCTCTGGAATATCTGCATACCATATTAGCATAAACTGAGCAAACCATAAATAGGTCCAAAAAACTGAAAAACCAAACATGAATTTTGCTAAATCGTGTATATGACTATCATTTACTTTGGGTAGGTATCCTTTTGAACGAAGATAAATGGTAACAAAAGCAATTACGGTGATTGCGCTCACTAATAAAGTAGCTAATACGTACCATCCAAATAATGTAGAAAACCAATGAGGGTCAAGTCCCATAATCCAATCCCAAACTGCCATAGATTCTGTAATCATAAATAAAAACAGGAATACTACAGACATGTTATAATTTTTCTTGTATAATTTATATCCGTCATTAACGGTATCTTCTTTGATAGAGTTTCTTCTGATCAGCATTCTATATGCATTCCAAACTAATAAGTAAAATACACTTCTAATCACCCACCATGGCACATTTAACCAAGCTCTTTTCCCATATACTATAGGATCAAAATTTTCACTTGTTTTATCAAAAACACCCTCTCCCATCCATGCAAATAAATGATTAGCATGCATTGCTGTTAAAACAATAATAACAAGCATAATGATCGAGGTAGGAACTAAGTTGGCAGTGATAGCTTCCATAACTCTAAACAATACAATAGACCAACCTGCTTGAGCAACTCTTTGAATTGCGTAAAATGCTAAAACTAATAATGATATCCCTAAAAAGAAAAGTAATGCTACATATACTGCAGACCAAGGTCTATTTTGTAATTGATGAAAAACGTGTTCTGCATGCGCATCATCATGATGTTCTCCATGAGCTTCATTAGCTGAATGGTCTTCAGATTGGTGTGAGTCTTTGATCACCTCATCATGATTTTCTTCATGAGTATCATCAGTCGAATGTGTGCCTGAAGAATGGTTTTCATTTGTATGCAATTGTGATGAATGCTCATCATTCGAAGCAGATCCATGCGAAGCTTCAGCACCATGACCATCTCCATGATCAGCGCTTGAAACCATTTCCATAGCTTCTTCTACCGTGGATGGCGCATTATAAAAACCAATACCTATACCCAAAACCCCTAAAACAATAAGAGCTATTGAGAACATTTTTAATTTACCTGAGAATTGATACATATCTTTCGTATTCTTCTTTTGTACTTATTTCAATAAATCATTACGTAGCTTTCCAACATATTGTACTATTTGCCAGCGCTCGTCATGAGTAATTTGTGATGCGTGAGAACCCATTAGGTTTTTACCATGCATAATTACATGATAAATGCTTCCCTCTGTAATATCTCTGTCTTTATAACTTGGAATCCCAATAAACTTTTCAGCTTGAGACAAATAACCATTACCATCTCCTTTTTTCCCGTGACAAGAAACACAGTAGATCGTGTACATTTTTTTACCTTTTTCAAGAGAAACTTCATCTTGAACCAGAGGAGAACTTAATTCAGATTTAGCTTTTTCATAATCTGCATTAGTATCTGCATATTCATAAGGCACATTTCCTCTGGGTATGGTTCCGTTTACAGGTTTCAAATTAGAAGAAACTCCAGTAGCTCCTTTCTCTGCATCTGCCTCGTAAGGAACAGCCACATACATGTCTGGCATATATTGGTATTGTCTTTCTCTTTTGTCTGAGCAAGAAACAATTGTTGCTAAGACAAGAAGTGCAATCTTATATTTGATATACTTTTTCATCTATTAATGCTTATCTACTACGTTAATTTCTACAGCTCCAGTTTCATTTAATAATGCTGTTAATTCTTCTTCATTATCATGAAGTTCAATTTCCATTAAAAAATGATCATCTGTAGTTCTTGGATCTGGATTTTCTGCTTTTTTAAATGGCCATATTCTACTTCTCATGTAAAATGTAATTACCATTAAGTGTGCGGCAAAAAAGACAGTTAATTCAAACATTATTGGCACAAAAGCAGGCATGTTTTCTGCCCAACTAAAACTTGGCTTTCCTCCAATGTCTTGAGGCCAGTCTGCAATCATTGTATAATACGTTAACCATATCGCTATTCCTA
>CBFHOD010000017.1:0-37418 GCA_965657365.1 Flavobacteriaceae bacterium | reverse complement strand
GTCCAGTAATACCATACATGAAAGATGTAATGGCTATTCTAGTTGGTGCTAAACCCATGGCTTTGTCTAATCCGTGAACAGGAAAAGGACAAAATACTTCTTCGATATGATGATTTGCTGCTTTTACTTTCTTAACAGCATCAAGTACAACTTCATCATCATTATAAAATGCGTGAATTACTTTACTACTACTCATGATTATCGTCTCTTAATTTTTTATAACTCTCACCTGAAGATTTCAAGATTGTTTTTACTTCTGCTTGGGCAATCACAGGAAATGTTCTTGCATACAATAAAAATAGAACAAAAAAGAATCCAATGGTTCCTATAAATATTCCTACATCTACAAATGTGGGCTCAAATCGCCACCATGTTGATGGTAAATGTCCTTTACTTAATACAATGGCAATAATATCAAAGCGCTCAAACCACATTCCAATATTAATGGCAATAGAAATTAAGAAAGACCAGATAAAACTTCTTCGTATTTTCTTAATCCAAAGTAATTGTGGTGTTAAAATATTGAAAATAATTAACGACCAAAATGCCCATGCATAAGGACCTGTTGCAGATCCTACAGATAAATAGGTGTAATCTTCATATTGAGATCCTGTATACCAAGCAATGAAAAATTCTGTTGCGTAGGCTACGGCTACTATACCACCTGTTAGAATAATAACAATGTTCATATACTCTACATGTAAACGCGTAATGTATGCTTCAAGATTAGTCACTTTACGCATAATACCTAGTAAGGTTTGTACCATGGCAAATCCTGAGAAAATTGCTCCCGCTACAAAATAAGGAGGGAAAATTGTTGAGTGCCAACCCGGATTAATCGATGTCGCAAAGTCCATTGATACAATAGTATGAACTGAAAGTACTAAAGGAGTGGCTAAACCGGCTAAAACCAAAGATACTTCTTCAAAACGTTGCCAATCTTTTGCTCTACCAGACCATCCAAAAGATAGTAGAGAATATATTTTCTTTTGAAAAGGTTTTACTGCTCTATCACGTATCATTGCAAAATCTGGTAATAAACCAGTCCACCAAAAAACTAAGGACACAGAAAGATATGTTGAAATTGCAAATACATCCCATAATAATGGAGAGTTAAAGTTTACCCATAACGACCCAAATTGATTAGGTATAGGCAATACCCAATATGCATTCCAAGGACGCCCCATGTGAATAATTGGAAATAAACCAGCCTGAAAAACAGCAAATATTGTCATTGCTTCAGCAGAACGATTAATCGCCATCCTCCATTTTTGACGAAATAATAAGAGTACTGCCGAAATTAGTGTACCGGCATGACCTATACCTACCCACCATACAAAGTTGGTAATATCCCAGGCCCATCCAATATTCTTACTTAATCCCCAAACTCCAATACCAGTTCCAACAGTATAGAATATACAACCAAACCCCCATAGCATAGCGGATAAGGAAATATAAAATGCTATATACCAGTTTTTGTTTGCTTTACCTTCTATAGGTTTAGCAATATCTTCAGTAATATCATGGTAACTCTTGTGACCTAATATTAAGGGCTCTCTTATGGGTGCTTCGTAATGAGACATATGATATATCTTAAATTTTAATTACGCTTCGTTTGTATTTCTAACTTTCACTTGATATACTACATTCGGTTTTGTTTGTAGATAATCTAATACGTGATACGCTCTTTTATCTGCTGCTAATTTCACAACTTCTTCTTCTTCATTATTTACATCACCAAAAGCTAGTGCTCCTGTAGTACACGCATCAGAACAAGCTGTAGAGAATTCTCCAGTAGCTACTTTTCTTCCTTCTTTCTTAGCTTGTAAAATGGTTGCTTGTGTCATTTGAATACACATAGAACATTTTTCCATAACTCCTCTAGAACGAACCACTACATCTGGATTTAAAACCATTTTACCGTAATCGTTGTTCATATTAAAGTCAAACTCACTATTATTTGAGTAGTTGAACCAATTAAAACGACGAACTCTGTATGGACAGTTATTTGCACAATATCTAGTTCCAACACATCTGTTGTACGTCATTTGGTTTTGTCCTTGACGACCATGTGTAGTTGCAGCAACTGGACAAACCGTCTCACATGGAGCATGGTTACAGTGCTGGCACATCATGGGCTGAAAGGCAACTTGTGGGTTTTCTGCTTCAGTTTCAAGAGCGGCATACATATCGGCATCTCCTAGACCTAAACTATCTTTTGCAAATTCTCTAATAGACTGTGAGTTTGGCTCTTTATTATAAACTTCGTTAAACTTTTCTTCAACACCTGAGGAATAGTAACGATCTATACGTAACCAATGCATATCTCTACCAACTCTAACTTCATTCTTTCCTACAACTGGAACATTATTCTCTGCATGACAAGCTACAACACAAGATCCACAACCTGTACATGAAGTTAAATCTATAGATAAATTGAAGTGATGCCCAATTTCTCTGTTGTGTTCTTCCCATAGATCTATAGATTTCGCTTCTACTTCTTGGTGATCATAAGAAACCATCGCTGGAACATTCCACCCATTTTTATGATCTTTTGGATCAATAGTTTTATAATCCTTTAAAGTAGTTTCTTTTAAAATATCGTGTCTTCCGGCAATTGTTTTTTGTACTTGAGTACAAGCAAATTCGTGAACAGGTCCGGAAGTTTTTTCAATGGAAACATCAAATTGCACATTATTAGCTTTTGCATAAAGTTTATATGCATTAACACCTACTTGCATTTCTTCTTTCAGATTGGTTTTTCTTCCATATCCTAATGCCAATCCAATAGAACCTGGGGCCTGCCCTGGCTGAATCATTACTGGGATATTTTCTAGAGCAATACCATTTACAGATACTGTTGCATAATTTCCATTGATAGCTCCATTATCTTTTACCGGATTCGTAAATCCTAATTCTCTGGCATCTGCCAAAGAAACTGTCACATAATTATCCCATGCAGCTCTTGTAATTGGATCTGGAAATTCTTGTAACCAAGGATTGTTTGCTTGTTTACCGTCTCCTAAAGCTATAGAAGAAAATAAGGTTAATTCAAAAGCTGATGCTTTTGTTGCACTCACCAAAGCACTTGCTGCTGAAGAAATATTTATAGAATTCTTAGAGACTTTCTTAGAAAACTCTTTGGTAAAAAAACCGTCATGTAATGCTTGATTCCATGATGATCCTTCCAATATATTTGAAGACCAATATCCTTTTAAATAATCATGATAAGAGGCTGTGTTTCCAGACCACTTTAACAATATTTCTTGAAATTGAGCTGTGTTGAATAATTTTTGAATTGTAGGCTGAACCAATCCGAAGTTACCTCCAGTTGTCATTACATCTCCCCAAGACTCTAAGAAATGAGTTATTGGTAATGCGTATTGAGTGGTATTTGCAGTAGCGTCATTTTGAATTGACATGGCTACTGATAACTCTAACTTTTTTGTTGCTTCAGCAAATTCTGTCCCTACAGATAAATTATAAACTGGATCTACATTATAAGTTAGTAACCCTTTTACTTTTCCAGATTTCATATCGGCAACAACTTGGGCTAGTTCAGTTTCGTTTCCTTTTCTGATATGTAATGGATTTGCTGCATCAAATACAACACTTTGTAAAGCATCATTAATGGCAAAAGCAATAAGCTGTGCATTTTTATCTGAAGAACCAGAAACCACAACACCGTGAGAACCAGATTTCTTTAAAGCTAAAGCAACCTCTTTAATATGAGCATCTACTGGAGTTGATTTAGATGGCAAACTAGCCCCAGTAATTGTATTGTATAAATTAAGTAAAGCAAATACTTGATCAGAGGGTTTTGCAACCACTCTCTTGTCTGCATTTGCTCCTGTTAAAGACATGTTTGCCTCAAACTGAACCAGATAAGACATATGACCTGAATCTGGATTTCTGCTAGCAGCATATCCTTTTTCAAACCCTCCTTGCCAGTCTCCTATAAAGTCTGCACCAAAAGAAACTATAGTATGTGCTTTTTCAAAATGATAATTTGGAATTGCTCTTTCACCAAACATAGTCTCAAAAGCGTCTGCTGTTCCACTTTCTGAGATAGCGTCATAAGCAACATGTTTCACATTTGGATAGGCAGCAGTAAATTCTGAAATGATTTGCTCTGTAGAGGGGCTCGCTAAAGTTCCTGTTAATAAAACTACGGGTTGTTTAGCTTCTTTTAATTGATTTAAAGTTGCTCCAATTTCGTTATGAGCTGTATTCCAAGAAATAGTTTTTTCTCCTTTTCTAGGTTCTTTTAATCTCAACTGCTCATCATACAAAGATAAAATAGCTGCTTGAACTCTTGCATTGGTAGTTCCGTTAGCGTCTTTGTTAGGCATGATTAAAATAGGACGACCTTCGCGTGTTTTTACTAAAACATTTGCAAAATCATATCCATCAGCAATAGTACTTGCATACCAATCTGCAACACCTAAGATAGTATCGTTTGGTTTTACAACATAAGGAATCGATTTTTTTACCGGTCCTTCACAAGCTGCCATAGTTGCGGCTGCAGTTGTAAACCCAACATATTTTAGAAAATCTCTTCTTGAAGTAGAGGAATTTTCTAAGGTTTTTTTATCTCCTAAAAATTCATCTGTAGGTATTTCCTCTACAAACTCATTTTTACTTAGCGTTTCAACAATAGAACTGTCTTTTAGTTCCTCAACACTTTGCCAGTATTTTTTGTTTGAAGCCATTTATATAGAATTTATCTTCTTAATTTATTAATGATGACACTTACCACACTCTATTCCACCTAGCTGAGCTATGGTTACTTCTTTAGTACCATACTTCTCTGCTAATTGCTTGTGTATTTTCTCGTAATAGGGATTTCCTTTTAAATCTACATTAGTCTCTCTATGACAATCAATACACCAACCCATAGTTAATGGTGAGTACTGATACATCTCATCCATCTCTTCAACTGGCCCATGACATTCCTTACAATCAATTCCTCCTACGGTTACATGCTGAGCATGAACAAAATTAACATGATCTGGTAGATTATGAATACGAATCCATTTTACAGGTTTAGTATCTCCAGTATATTCTAAATTTTCTGCATCCCATCCTGCAGCATCATATATTTTTTGAATTTCTTTATCTAATTCATTTTTTCTTAAAATAACACCGTTGTATTCTACCTCAGTTCCTTCGGCAACTTCAGCAATATTTTGATGACAATTCATACACACATTTACAGAGGGTATTCCGGAATGTTTACTGTGTTTTGCTGAAGAGTGACAGTACTGACAATCTACCTTATTTTCACCTGCATGTATTTTGTGAGAAAAAGCAATGGGTTGTACCGGTTTATATCCTTGATCTACCCCTACACTAAACAATGTTCCAAAGCCTAAATATGCGGTAGATAACAGTAAGAATATCACTCCTACCACATGTAAGAATGTGTTTTTTTGAATTGCTGCCCACACTTCTTTAAGTGCTCCAAGAGAACCAGGTGTTTTTGGTGCTCCTTGTAATTCACTTATTGTTTTTAGTAAGGTTGCAATGATTAAAAAAGCGCAAATAATAACAGCTGCTAAAATAGAGGTAACCCAGCCTGGAGCTTGATTTCCACCATTAGTTGGAACAACTGGTCCAGAAGCAGTTACTTTTACAGGATCTCCTACATCAGTATAATAAAGTATGTCATCTATTTGAACATCTGATAATTGAGGAAAGGCAGACATAACACTACCATTGTATTCATTAAAAATAGCAATTGCATCTCTATCTCCTGAAGCCCTCAGAGCTGCATTGTTTTTTATCCAAGCTTTTAACCACTCATTCTCTCTTCTTTGTGTAACACCTCCAAGAGCTGGGCCAATAAGTTTTCTATCTAACTTATGGCAAGAGGCACAAAGGTTATTATATAATTTTCTACCTTCTTTTTGACGAGCAACGTCTACAGCATCTTGTGCTGAAACTGAGAAATTCATCAAAAATATTAATAGAAATGTAAAACTCTTAAGAAGTAGGGTTGTTAATCTTTTGTGCAGATATACACTTTTCATATTCACAAACTATTTGTTTAGTATCAAATTACTCTAAATCCAACTAAAATTAGGCTAAAAAAACCGCTCTTAATTAGAAGCACAAAAGTACTACATATATGTAAATTTTGAAATGCCAAAGAGTGGTTAAATATTAATTTATATTTGTTCTAAATAAGATGATTTTGCAATATATTTATGATGAAGTTGTTAACTTTGTAATGAACAATTTTTTATGAAAAAATCAATATCCACTATATGCTTTTTTTTGGTGTTTTTTTTTACCACTAAAATCACCTATTCCCAATCAGAAAAATCTGACAATACGCTAATTAACGAACTTATTTCAAAAAAAAGAAGTTTTAATAAGGAGTTTGGATACGGGTTTAGAATTCAGTTATACAACGGCGTTGAGTCAGTTGCAAAGAAAACAATGGCAAAATTCAAATATAATTTTCCTGAGACTAAAACATACCTTTTATATAGACAACCCGAATGGAAAATACAAGTAGGATTTTATAAAACTAAGCTAGAAGCTGACAGGGCTTTACTAAAATTTAAAAGGAAATATCAGAGTGCAATTGTAATACCGTTAGGAAAATAATACTATGTATTACCAAAAAAAAAGCCTTGTTAAACAAGGCTTTTTTTTGAATTTTATTTTAATTTTTTCTTGACGGCCACTTCTTGGTATGCCTCTATAGAATCTCCCTCAGTTATATCATTATAATTTTTGATTTGAAGACCACAATCATAGCCTTTAGCTACTTCTTTTACATCATCTTTAAATCTTTTCAACGAAGTTAATTCTCCGTCATGAACAACAATACCATCACGAATAATTCTAATTTTAGAATTTTTAAAGATCTTACCATTCATTACCATACAACCCGCAATATTACCAACTTTGGAAATTTTATAAACCTCTCTAATTTCTACAGTTCCTGTTACCTCTTCTTTCATTTCTGGAGATAGCATTCCTTCCATAGCATCTTTAAGGTCGTTTATAGCATCATAGATTATAGAATATGTTCTAATATCTACTTCTTCTCTATCAGCAATTACCCTAGCGTTTGATTGAGGGCGAACATTAAACCCAACGATAATAGCATCTGATGCGGTAGCTAATAAAACATCCGACTCTGTAATTGCTCCTACACCTTTGTGTAAGATATTTACTTGTATTTCTTCAGTAGATAATTTCTGGAAAGAATCTGTAAGAGCTTCTACAGAACCATCTACATCACCTTTTAGTATTATATTTAATTCTTTGAAATCCCCTAAGGCAATTCTCCTCCCTATTTCGGCAAGTGTTAATGTTTTCTGGGTTCTAACGGATTGCTCTCTTTGAAGTTGAGACCTTTTTGATGCAATTTGTTTAGCTTCTCTTTCATCATCAAATACATTAAATTTATCTCCTGCTTGTGGAGCTCCGTCTAATCCCAAGATAGAAACTGGAGTTGATGGTCCAGCCTGATCAACATTATTCCCTTTGTCATCAAACATGGCTTTAACCTTACCACTATTTTTACCCGCTAAAATATAATCTCCAATTTTTAAGGTTCCAGCCTGAACTAATATTGTGGTTACATAACCTCTACCTTTATCTAGTTGTGCTTCAACTACTGCACCAATTGCATTTTTATTTGGGTTAGATTTTAACTCTAAAATTTCCGCTTCCAATAATACTTTTTCCAATAACTCAGGAATTCCTTCACCTGTTTTTGCTGAAATATCTTGTGATTGAATACTTCCTCCCCATTCTTCAATTAATAAATTCATTGAAGATAATTGAGTTTTAACATTGTCAGGGTTAGCATTTGGTTTATCAATTTTATTTATTGCGAATATAATTGGAACACCAGCAGCTTGTGCGTGAGATATCGCTTCTTTTGTCTGAGGCATTACATCATCATCTGCAGCTGCAACAATAATAACTAAGTCGGTAACCTGAGCACCACGAGCACGCATGGCTGTAAAAGCCTCGTGACCTGGTGTATCTAAAAATGCTATTTTCTGATCTCCAACACTAACAGAATATGCTCCAATATGCTGAGTAATTCCACCCGATTCACCTTCTATGACATTTGCTTTTCTAATATAATCTAATAAAGAAGTTTTTCCATGATCTACATGACCCATTACAGTTATAATAGGTGCACGCTCTAATAAATCCTCAGGCTTATCAACAACTTCTTCAATTGACTCTTCAACTTCAGCTCCAACAAATTCTACTGTGTGGTCAAACTCTTCAGCTACAATTTTAAGAGTTTCAGCATCTAAACGCTGATTCATAGTAACCATCATTCCTAACATCATACATGCAGAAATAATTTCTGTAACAGCAACTTCCATCATGGTAGCAACCTCACTTACAGTAACAAACTCTGTAACTTTTAATACCTTTGACCCTAAAACCTGTGCTTCTGTTTCGGCATCAGATAATTCTTTGTGAGCATCTCTTTTATTTCTTCTATATTTTGCTCCTTTTCCTTTAGAGGATTTTCCTTGAAGTTTTTCTAAGGTTTCTCTGACTTGTTTTTGAACTTCAGCTTCTGTAAGCTCTCTTTTAACTGCTACAGGTCTTCTTTGAGCTGAACCTCCCCTGGAACCTGATCTTCCAGCACCTGCAGACCTTCCTCCGCCAGATGTTCTATTTTGATTGTTTTGCCCAGGAGTACCTGGTTTACTAATCCTTTTTCTCTTCCTCTTGGAAACATCGTTTTTTTGAGGTGCTTTGGGTTTATCTTCAGGTTTTTTCTTAGCCTTATGAAATTGTTTAAGATCAATTGTTTTACCTGTCAGTTTAGGTCCATTAAGTTTTTTGTATTGTGTCTTAATTGTCTCAGATTGCTCAGTCGAATCTGTTGATTCAGCTTCTTCAGCAACCTCTAATTTTGATTCTGAGTCCTGAACATTATCTTTAATTGTTTCTTTTTGTTTGGGTAATTGAGATGAATTTTCTACACGTTCAGATTGTGAATCTTTTGTCTCTCCTTTTTCAACCTCTTTAAACTCATCCGATACTGAAACTAATCGTTGTACTTCTTTTTTAATTTCTACTTTTTCATCAACTACTGAATCTTTTTTAGTCTCAGCTTTTTTTATATCTATGTCTATCTTACCAACAGTTTTTATTTGTAATTTTTCAGCTTTAGCCCTTAAAACTTCCTCTTTCTTTTCATCATCTATTCTTTTTTGTTCAATTTTAGCTTCTAATTCAAGCCTAATTGCCTCCTTTTCTTTTCGTTTTTCCTCACCAACTTCCTTTGATGCGGCTTTTTTATTAGCATCTGTTTCAAAACCATCCTGTAGTACCTGGTATATCTCACTTGATATTTTTGTAGTTGGTCTTGCTTCGATCTGATGACCATTTTTTGCAAGATACTCTACAGCTCTATCAAGAGAAATATTTAATTCTCTTAGCACCTTATTAAGCCTCACTGTTCTACTTTCCGACATATACTCTTGTTAACCTTTTATTTGTAAAAGTATTATTTTTAATTGATAGTTATTCTTCGAATTCTTCTTTTAAGATTCTTTGAACATCTAAGATTGTTTCTTCTTCTAAATCTGTCCTTTTTAACAATTCTTCAACAGAAGCATCCAATACACTTTTTGCCGTATCTAAGCCAATGTTTTTAAATTCCTGAATTATCCAAGCTTCAATCTCATCACTAAATTCTGTTAATTCAACATCTTCTTCTTCTAGACCTTCCCTTTGAACATCTATATCGTATTTTGTTAGTTCACTAGCTAAACGAATATTAACCCCACCTTTACCGATTGCTTTTGATACTTCTTCAGGTTTTAAGAAAACATTTACACGTCCTTTTTTTCCGTTTTTTTCTTCTTCATATTCTTCAATTTCCATTGAGACAACCTTTGCAGGGCTTAAAGCTCTAGAAATGAATAACTGTTCGTTTTTAGTGAAATTTATAACATCTATATTCTCATTTCCTAATTCTCTAACTATACCATGGATTCTAGAACCTTTCATACCAACACATGCTCCAACTGGATCTATTCTATCATCATAAGAATCTACTGCTACTTTTGCTTTTTCTCCAGGAATTCTGGCCACTCTTTCAACAGTGATAAGTCCATCAAAAACTTCCGGAATTTCTTGTTCAAACAATTTTACTAGAAAATCTGGTGAGGTTCTTGACAATATAATTGCGGGCTTATTACCCCTCAACTCAACTGTTTTTATAACTCCTCTAACAGAATCACCTTTTCGGAAAAAATCTGAACGTATTTGTTCACTTTTAGGTAACACAATTTCATTTCCGTCATCATCAAGTAAAATGATAGCATTATGACGTATGTGATGAACCTCAGCACTATATATGTCTCCTTCTAATTCCTTAAAATATTTGAAAATATTTGTACTATCATGTTCTTGAATTTTTGAGATCAAATTTTGACGTAGTGCCAATATTGCTCTTCTCCCTAGATCAAAAAGCTTTACTTCTTCTGAAACATCTTCACCAATCTCAAAATCAGGTTCAATTTTTCTAGCAACTGTAAGTTCAATTTCTTCATTGTCGTCTTCAACTTCATCATCGGCAACTACAACCCTATTTCTCCAAATTTCTAAATCTCCTTTATCAGGATTGATAATGATGTCAAAATTTTCATCTGAACCAAATTTACGGTTTAGGGCTGCTCTAAAAACTTCTTCTAAAATAGACATGAGTGTCACTCTGTCTATACTTTTCATGTCTTTGAATTCTGAAAACGAATCTATTAATGCTATATTTTCCATTGCATGTTCTTCTTAAAATGTAATCTTCACTTTTGCTTCTTTTATACTATCAAATGCTATAAGAGCATTTTTCTCAACAGTCACTTTTCCTTTACCAATAGGTTTTGGTTCTCTAGTCTTCCAGCGCAAAGAAATTTCTTTATCATTGGCGCTTATGAGAGTTCCTTCTAATTCCTCTACCTCGGTTTTTACCTTTAGTATTCTATTAATATTTTTTAGGTATTGTCTTCTAACAGAAAGTGGATGAGATATGTCTGGGGATGTAACCTCTAGTCCAAAATCTTCATCTTCTCTATCAAGGTTATGTTCTACATGTCTACTAATTCGCATACATTCTTTAATAGATATACCTTGATCACCATCCACAACAACTTTTATTCTATTACCAACTAAAAAAGATAGTTCAATTAGAAACAAAGAATCATTTTCTGATATCGCATCGTTAACTAATTTTTTAACTAAATTTTGATCCATACCTAAAGATATAAAAATAGGGGACTTATCGTCCCCTTCTTCTTCGTTTTTGGTTATTTTCTGTGCAAATATAGTAACTTGTTACTTAATAACCAAATTGCTTTTTCTCATTTTTATTTGTATATTTATGTAGATAATTTTTACTCCAATTAAGCTATTTCTAGCAATAATTTAACAATGTTTACTATGTATAAAATTTTAGTTCCAGTAGACTTTTCTAAAAAATCAGAATGTGCTGTAAAAATAGCAGCTCAAATTGGTAAAAAAATTAACTCTGAAATTCACCTCCTTCACTTAGTAGAATTACCGTCAGGAATAATAGATATGGGTGCTGGAAGTAATTTTAGTATTCCAGCAAGTATGATGTATTTAAGAAAAGTAAAAGAAAAAATAATAAACTTAAAAAAAATATTTTTTGATACTGATCAAATTATTAAACATGCCATTAAATTTGAAAATCCTTTTGAAGGAATCAAAAACTACGCAATAAAAAATAATGCAAATCTTATTGTTATGGGGTCTAAGGGTGTTTCTGATTTTGAAGAAATGATTATTGGATCTAATACCGAAAAAGTTGTTAGGACATCCAATATTCCTGTTATCGTCGTAAAAACTGACGCTAACAAATTTAAATTTAAAAATTTGATTTTTGCTTCTAATTATGATGAAGAAAATAAAGTTGCCTTTAAGGATTTTTTAGCATTTGCTAAAAAATTTAATAGTAAAATTCATTTATTAAAAATAAATACTATTAACAATTTTGAAAGTTCTTTTGTAACCACCGAAAAAATAAAAAATTTCATTAAAGATTTTGATTTACAAAGAAAAACTATAAACATCTACAATGACATCTCTGTTGTAAAAGGAATCATAAATTTTGCAAAAGAAATTGATGCTGACCTTATTGCGCTCACCACTCAAGGTAGAAGTGGATTATCAAGTCTTTTTAATGGAAGTATCGCAAAAAGTGTCTCAAAAAATGCATTAAGACCTGTGATAACTTTTAAAATTTAACTACACAAGAAATTATAAAAAAAATCCCATTCTGAAAATGGGATTTTTTATGTTGGCCTACAAGGACTCGAACCTTGAATGTCGGTACCAAAAACCGGTGTGTTACCAATTACACCATAGGCCAATGGTTTCAATAACGGCTGCAAATTTAAATCAAAGTTTTAATCCTGCAAATGTTTTTATTACTTTTTTATTTTTAACAAAGTTTTATAAACTTAGTATAGTTTATACCGCAATCTTAAACGTTTAATCTCTATTAAATTACTAAATTCGCGAATACATTTTACAACTTATGACATCAGAAAACTTTAAAAAATGGAATCTCATCCTTGGATGGGTTACCTTTGCTATAGCCCTAATCACATATTCTCTCACGTTAGAGCCCACAGTTAGTGCTTGGGATTGTGGAGAGTATATTTCTACATCTGTAAAACTAGAAGTAGGCCATCCTCCAGGAGCACCTCTTTTTCAAATGTTAGGAGCTTTCTTTGCCATGTTTAGCAGTGATCTTACAGAAATTGCTAAAATGGTAAATTTCATGTCTGCTTTAGCAAGTGCATTTACCATTCTTTTTATGTTCTGGACCATTACTAATCTGGGGAGAAAACTAATAACTATACGTAGTAAAATAACAGAAGGTTCCTCTATTGCAATTCTTGGAAGCGCTTTAGTGGGGTCATTAACCTATACCTTTTCAGACAGTTTTTGGTTCAGTGCTGTAGAAGGTGAAGTTTATGCAATGTCTTCTTTTTTAATGGCAATTTTATTTTGGCTTGGCTTAAGATGGGAAAGTGAAATTCACACTCCGAGGGGGCATAAATGGCTTGTAATCATAAGTTTTGTTGTAGGTTTATCTTTTGGAGTTCATATCCTGTCACTTCTTGTTATTCCTGCAATATTTTTATTGTTTTTTTTTAAAACCTACCACACTATAAATTTAAAAACTACAATAATTGCTTCAATAATTTCAATATTTGTTTTAGCCTTTGTTTTTAAATTTTTATTTCCATTCACTTTGAAATTCTTTAGTGCTTCAGAATTGTTTTTTGTAAATTCAATTGGACTTCCCTATAATTCAGGGTCTATAATAGCTGGAATATTATTGATTACTGGATTTTACTTTGGACTAAAATATACTCAAAAAAAGAAAAACATTATTACCAATACCCTACTACTTTCTGTTTTATTTATCATGATTGGTTTTTCATCGTGGCTAATGCTACCAATTAGAGCTAATACAAATACAACAATAAATGAAAACAACCCTTCAAGTGCCAGAGAATTATTAGCGTATTATAATCGTGAACAATATGGAGATGCAAATGTGTTTTATGACACATACTATTCACATAACTACAATAGAGAAGTAGATGGAAACAAGCCTTTGAAGGATGACAAGCCTAAATATGAGAAAAGAAATGGTAAGTATGAAATTGTGAATAAATACAAAGACGTATTACCAAATGCATCAGATAAACACAAGGGGTTTATTCCTAGAATGACAAATCCAGCAGCAGAAAAAATGTATAAATCTATTGCTGGAATTCCTCAAAATAGCTTAAGAAGACCCACATTTGCGGAGAATATAAAATTTATGATTCGCTATCAATTTGGTTACATGTATGGTCGTTATTTTATGTGGAATTTTTCTGGTAGACAAAATGATGTTCAAGGGCAATTAGATAGATACAACGGAAATTGGTTAAGCGGAATTAAATTTATTGATGAATCAAGGCTTGGGCCCCAATCAAATCTTCCAACAGATGTACTTGAAAACAAGGGCAGAAACATCTATTTTATGTTGCCTTTCTTATTAGGCTTAATTGGACTTCTTTACCAAATAAAATGGGATAAGAAAAATTTCTTTGTGCTCTTTATATTCTTTGCTTTTACGGGCTTTGCCATCATTTTTTATACAAATCCAAAGCCTTTTGAACCTAGGGAAAGAGATTATGCAATTGTTGGATCATTTTACATTTTTGCAATTTGGGTTGGTTTTGGAGTATTAGCACTTTATGAATATTTAAAGAATTTTGCTAATAAAAAATTAGTTGCAGTTACTGTTACAATTGTTTCTTTGATTGCTGTTCCTGCCCTAATGGGTTTTGAAAACTGGGATGATCACGATAGATCTGACAGGTACACAACTCATTTAAATGCACAATCATATTTAGAATCTTGTGATCAAAACTCTATAATGTTTACTATTGGAGATAACGATACTTTTCCCTTATGGTATATGCAAGAAGTTGAAGGTGTTAGAACAGATATCAAACTTGTAAATACTAGCCTTTTTGCTACCGATTGGTACATAGATCAAATGAAGCGAGCAACCTATGATGCCCCGCCAATTCCATCACAATTAACACATGACGACTATAAAGTTGGTAGCTTAGATGCTGCGTATTATTTTGAAGAATTATTCCCCACATTAAAAGATTCTATTCTTTCAATAAAAGAATACATGCAATGGATAGAAAGCAAAAATAAAATTACTTTTTTTGATATAGACGGAGACGGTAATGAGGAAAAAGTCTTACCAACTAGAAAAATTAGAATTCCAGTTAATAAAGAAAATGTTTTAGAATATGGAATAGTTTCAGCCAAAGATGCTGATAAAATTTTAGATTACATAGACATAGAAATTGGAAGAGGTATTGCAAAAAATAGAATTTTAATGCTAGATATTTTAGCAAATTTTGATTGGAAAAGGCCCATTTATTTTACTGGAGGAGCTTTTGCAGATGAGGAATATATTTGGTTGAAAGATTTTTTACAACTTGATGGGATGGCGTATAAATTGGTTCCGATAAAAACTCCAATGAATATTATAAACCCTGATGGAACAACAACCAAGAAAAGCCCTTTTGATATGGGGCGTATTGATCCTGAAAAAATGTATACCAATATCCAAAAATTGAATTGGAGAAATATTAATGACGGAAAGATTTATTTAGACGAACAAACAAAAAAGAATTCAATTTCTTTGCGTAATAATTTAATGCGCTTATCTGATGCCTTTTTAGTTCAAGGCGACACAATTAAAGCTCTAGAAATATTAGATCTTTCTATAGAAAAGATGCCTATACAAGATTTTAGCCATTTTAGTTTATCTGTTGGATATCCAGAAATGTATTATTTGTTAGGAGAAAACGAAAAAGCAAGGGCTGCGGCTGAAACTTTAATTAAAATTTTTAAAGAGCAACTCGTTTGGTTGGCTGAATTTCCTGTTGAAAACTCAGATTTAATTTTTGAAGAAATAGATAATAATTTGTTGATGTATCGAAATATTATTGCTACACAAATAGATAGATTCGATCCTGATGAAAATTTTAAAATGAATAAGCAAGACGAATTCATAGAAACCGTAAAATTATTTAGTCATTTAATGCCAGATGAAGAGTAAATTTAATTTAAGATTTTGATAAAACTATACGTTTTGGGATCTTAGTGAGAAGACTAAGTATAATGAATTTGTATCCATTCGAATACTTAATTTAATTTGTATTCTATAGGAAATTTATTAAAGATATTGCTGAACCAAACCAATCAAAGTGTTCGCATCTTGCTCACCTGTTTGCCTCCATTTCATTTCACCATCTTTATAGATCATAAAAGTAGGGTTTCCTTTGACGCGAAGTGCTTCTGCTAAAGGCTCATTCTTTTTTATATCTATCTTAATTACTTTTGCTTTATCTCCCAAAGCAGCAGCAACATCTCGAAGTGTATCTATACTATTATCTGCATCTTCCCAATCAAAATAAAAATCTATTAAGACAGGTTCTTCAGCATTAATTAATTCACCAAATTTTGTCATGTTAAACCATTTTTCTTAGTGTAGAGTTGTACTTAAATGCACTTTATACCCTACAAATATAACATTTCTATTCAATTGACCTGATTATCAAGCTTTTTTCAGTTCAATCACAGTAATTTCTGGCCAAATACCTACCCTTCCTGGAAATGCATGATAACCAAAACCTCTGTTTACGTTAATAAATCTTCCCGACTCATTATATAAGCCAGCCCATTGCTTGTATACATATTTAGACGGGCTCCATTTAAACCATCCAGGGATCTCAATACCCATTTGTAAGCCATGAGTATGACCACTTAGTGTTAAATGATAATTTAAATCATTTTGTTTAACCTCAGCATCCCAATGAGATGGATCATGAGACATCAATATTTTAAAATCTTCTTTATGAATTCCCTTTGAAGCCTTTGAAAGGTCTCCTGCTTGTTTAAAATTTTTCCCCCAGTTCTCGACACCTATCAATGAAATTTTTTGCCCGTGTTTTTCTATAGAGCGATTTTCATTACACAACAAATCAAAGCCTATTTTAGGATGGATTCTTTTTATTTCCTGAAATTGCACTTCTTTTTCTTCTTTACTAATACCTCTTATGTACTCTGCATAATCATGATTCCCTAAAACAGAATATTTACCAAAAGGGGCTTTTAAGGAACTAAACATCTCAATCCAATTGTCCATTTCACTGGCCTTGTTGTTTACTATATCACCGGTAAACAATAATAAATCAGAATTTTGATTATTAATCATGTCTACGCCATACTGAATTTTATCTTTATTGGTAAAACTCCCTGAATGTATGTCTGAAATTTGTGTAATTGTAAAACCATCAAAAGCATCAGGAAGGTCTTTAAAAGAGATTTGATATTTTAATACTTTATAATTGTATCTTCCTTGAATAATCCCATACAAGAACGAAGTAAAAGGAATAGCTGCCAAAATCAAGGCTAATTGAGATATGAATTTTCGCCTTCCAGGAATCGGTTGAGTTGAACTAGACCCTATCCAAGAAATAATTTTTTGGATAACTCGAATAATATCTTCTCCGATCAATACAATTAGAATAAATAATTTAGGAATTAAAATGGTAATCATCATTCCTGTTGCCATTTGAAATTGACTCGTTTGACCCGAATTGCTTGGTGTAGCAAAAATTACATATAATAAATTAAGATAAACTAGAATTCCAAAAGTCATCCAACCCCACCTAATAATTCTATTTCTCGTAACTGTTTTTACAGCTTGAAAAGCATAATATTCAAGGATAAAAATGATTACGGAAGCTATTAATAATGGGACTATCCAACGTGGCATAATTATTATTTTTATAAGTGTTAAATATACTTCAAAATAAAAACCCTGATTTTAAGTTCATGTTAAAGTTTTTATCAAGAAAGAAATAAAAAGAACCAATATTTGGTTTTTCTTATTTATTATTCCAATAAATAATTTTGCACTCATAACTTATCACAATTTTAAAAAATTAATGACTTAAAAAAATTAATATTTTGTAGTTTTAGCAAATTAATAGCAACTCCATGTCAGATAAAAAACGTCTTTTTTTACTTGATGCTTTTGCTCTAATTTTTAGAGGGTATTATGCATTCATAAAAAACCCTAGAATTAATTCAAAAGGGATGGATACTTCTGCTATTTTGGGTTTTACCAACTCCTTACTCGATGTTATAAAAAGAGAACAACCCGATCTTTTAGCTGTTTGTTTTGATAGAGGTGGAAGTGTTGCTAGAACTGAAGCATTTGCTGAATACAAAGCTAATCGTCAAGAAACTCCTGAAGCAATTAAAATTGCAGTACCAATCATAGAAAGTATTTTAAAAGCTATGAAAATTCCAGCAGTTGTTTTAGCTGGTTATGAGGCTGATGATATTATTGGCACATTAGCAAAAAAAGCAGAAAAAGAAGGATACCAAACTTTTATGGTTACACCTGACAAAGATTTTGCACAATTGGTTTCTGAAAATATTTTTATGTACAGGCCTAGATTTGGAGGTGGTTATGAAACATGGGGGATACCAGAAGTTCAAGAAAAATTTGGTGTAGAAAGACCCGAACAAGTCATCGACTTTTTAGGAATGATGGGAGATTCTGTAGATAATATTCCAGGACTACCTGGTGTTGGAGAAAAAACTGCTAAAAAATTCTTGGCTCAATATGGATCCATGGAGAAATTATTAGAAAATACTGAAGACCTTAAAGGTAAGATGAAAGAAAAAGTTGAGGCTTCTAAAGAACTGGGTATTCTATCTAAAGAACTTGCTACCATCATGCTTGATGTTCCTGTTGATTTTCAAGAAGAACAATTTAAAATGTGCATGCCAGATATTGATGCAACTAAAGAAATTTTCAATGAATTAGAATTTAGACGACTTACTGATAATTTTGTTAAAACTTTTTCTATAGCTACAGATTCAAATAATACTGACACTTCTGAATTCCCCAAAACATCAAATACTAAAAAAATTGTTTCCAAACCCCATGAGAATACAAATGGCCAATTTGATCTATTTGCTACTCCAGGTTCAGGAAATATTTCGGAAGAGGAGAGTATTCAAGGGTATAAAACTATAGCAACTTCGGATCATTTTTATCAACATATAAATACCGTAATTTCTAGAAAATTATTACTTCAAAAATTACAGAAACAAACCTCAGTTTGTTTTGATACGGAAACAACAGGATTAAAAGCTTTAGAGGTTGAACTCATTGGAATTTCTTTTTCTTGGGAGACAGGGAAAGGATATTATGTGTCATTCCCAGATGAACAAATTGAAACAAAGGCAATATTAGAGGAGTTTAGAAGCTTTTTTGAGAATAAATCTATAGAAAAAATAGGTCATAATTTAAAATACGACATTAAAGTTCTATCAAATTATGGAATGCCTGTAAAAGGGCTTTTATTTGACACGATGATTGCTCATTATTTGATTAATCCAGACATGCGACATGGGATGGACATTTTAGCTGAAACCTATTTAAATTATCAACCAATATCTATTACAAAGTTGATTGGGAAAAAAGGGAAAAACCAACTATCAATGCGAGTTGTTCCTATTGAAGACCAAACAGAATATGCTGTTGAGGATGCAGACATTACACTTCAATTAAAAGAACATTTTATTGATGAATTAAATAAAGGAAATGTTGTTAGATTATTTAAAGACATTGAATTACCGTTAGTTTCGGTATTAACAGCTATGGAAATTGAGGGAATCAATTTAAATATCGATTTCTTAAAAGAGTTATCTATTCATTTAACAGATGACATCAACCGGTTAGAAAAGACCATATTTGAACAAGCTGGTGAAGAATTTAATATTGCTTCACCAAAACAACTAGGTGTTGTATTATTTGAGAATATGAAATTGGTAGATAAACCGAAAAAAACAAAAACAGGTCAGTACTCTACTGCAGAAGATGTTTTGTCAAATCTATCTAAAGATCATGAAATTATTGCCAATGTTTTAGAATACAGGCAATTTAAAAAACTCCAAAGCACCTACGTAGATGCCTTACCTAATGAAATTAATCCTAATACTGGGAGAGTTCATACATCTTATGCACAAGCGGTTGCAGCTACCGGAAGGTTAAGTTCTACAAATCCAAATCTTCAGAATATCCCTATCAGGACCCAAAGAGGAAAACAAGTAAGAAAAGCTTTTATTCCTAGAGATGAAGACCACGTATTACTTGCTGCGGATTACTCACAAATAGAATTAAGAATTATAGCTGCTCTGAGTGAAGAAGAAACCATGATTGAGGCTTTTAAAAACGGAGAGGATATCCATGCCTCAACAGCTGCAAAAGTTTTTAATGTTCCTATAAATGAGGTAACTAGAGAGCAAAGAAGTAACGCGAAAACCGTAAACTTTGGAATCATATATGGGGTTTCTGCATTTGGGTTAAGTAACCAAACAGATTTGACAAGAAAAGAATCAAAAGAATTGATTGATTTGTATTATGAAACTTATCCAAAGCTTAGAAATTACATGTCTGCACAAGTAGATTTTGCAAGAGATCATGGGTATGTAGAAACAGTGTTACAACGTCGTAGATATTTAAAAGATATTAATTCTAGAAATGCAATTGTTAGAGGTGCCGCAGAAAGAAATGCTGTTAATGCTCCTATTCAGGGATCAGCAGCAGACATTATAAAATTAGCAATGATAAATATCTTCAAGCGATTTGAAAGTGAAGGTTTTAAATCGAAAATGTTATTGCAAGTTCATGATGAATTGGTATTTGATGTCCATAAAAATGAATTAGATATCATTAAGCCAATTATTAAATATGAAATGGAAAATGCTTTTAATATGATTGTTCCGCTAGATGTAGAAATAGGTATTGGTGAAAATTGGCTTGAAGCACACTAAATATATTCAACGTTAGAAAATTTATTATTTTGCTTCATTTTCAACATTTCAAAAACGATATTTCTAGAATTCAAATTCCAGATAAATTCACATTCCCTTTTTATTATGAGCCAAACTTATTGGCTAAAATAGCTTCAAAAGAACTTCAAGAATATCTTAACAAACAAACCGATTTTAAACACGAGTTTGGAATTAAGGATCCAACAACAAGAAATGCCATTGGGAAAATGTTTGGTGTCTTAGTGGTTAAAAAACAAGATGAATCACTTGGTTATTTAGCCTCATTTTCTGGCAAATTAGCAGATAAAAGTCTCCCAGATAAATTTGTTCCTCCAATTTTCAACATGAGAACAGAAGGCAGTTTCTATATAGAAGGAGAACAACAAATTGAAAAAATTGGATCAAAAATTAAATTACTAAAAAAAAACAAAACCTATACCTCCTTAAAAAAGTCGTTCAAAAAACAACAGAAATATATAGAAGAGGATTTAGCTGCTCAAAGAAAAAAATTAAAAGTATCAAAACAAGAAAGAAGAGTTAGAAAAAAAGAGGCCAAAATAAGTTTAAACAAACATAAGTTTGAAATACTCGCCAAAAGATTAATCCAAGAAAGTTTTAATGATCAGTTTTATTATAGAGAACTTCAAGAATACTATGAAGGTAAAATAAAGGAAATCAAGAAAAGCGTTTTAAAATTTGAAAATAACATCAAAAAACAGATTCAAAAAAGAAAACAAACCTCTATAAACCTTCAGGACACCTTATTTAAAAAATATCAATTTTTGAATCAACAAAAAGAATACAAAGGACTGTTAGATATATTTAACGACCCTCTAATACGACCTCCAGCAGGTTCAGGAGATTGTTCTGCTCCTAAGTTATTACAGTATGCTTTTCAACAAAATTTAACCCCTATAGCAATGGCTGAATTTTGGTGGGGTACATCACCAAATTCTGAAGTCAGAAAACACAAAAATTTTTATCCATCTTGTCAAAGTAGGTGTAAACCTATTTTAAAACATATGTTAGAGGGTATAAAAATGGATGAAAACTTATTGCTTAAGAACCTATCACTAGAAAAAGAATTAAAAATTGTATTTGAGGATGATGATATTATTGTCATTAATAAACCTGCTGAGTTTTTATCTGTGCCTGGAAAAGAAATAAAAGATTCTGTGTATACTAGAATTAAACACAAATACCCTTCTGTTACTGGCCCTATAATTGTTCATAGACTTGATATGTCTACTTCAGGAATTTTAGTTCTTACCAAAACAAAAGAAGCGAATAAAATTCTACAGAATCAGTTTATTAAACGAACTGTAAAAAAGAGATATGTAGCAATTTTAAGTGGAGTCTTATCCAAAAAACAGGGTGTGATTTCGCTTCCTATAAGGCTCGATTTGGATGACAGACCCAGACAATTGGTAGACTTCGAAAATGGTAAAAAAGCCGAAACCAATTGGGTTGTTATAAATCAGAACAACAACCAAACACGAGTTCATTTTTATCCGATAACAGGAAGAACTCATCAACTTAGAGTTCATGCTGCACATAAAAAAGGATTAAATATGCCTATTGTTGGAGATGATTTGTATGGAATAAAAAAAGATAGGTTGTATTTACATGCTGATTTTATTGAGTTTACTCACCCTACTTCAAAAAACAAAATTAGCTTTACTATACCCTCTGATTTTTAGAATTACTATTTAAAAATATTTTACTTAAAAAGTAAAAACAACTCGTTAAAACTACAAGTTTACTGTTTGTTAATCAAATAATTAATAGTACATTTGCACTCCTTTTTTAAGGAAAAAACAATTTTATTAATAGAACAAAAACTAAAAGTGTAATTATGAACACATTAAGTTACAAAACAGTATCAGCAAATAAAGCTACCGTTTCAAAGAAATGGGTCTTAGTTGATGCGGACGGGCAAACGTTGGGTCGTCTAGCTTCTAAAATAGCAAAGCTAATTAGAGGTAAACACAAACCAAACTTTACTCCTCACGTAGATTGTGGAGACAATGTGGTTGTTATCAACGCAGAAAAAATTAATCTAACTGGGAAAAAATGGACTGACAAGAGTTACATCCGTCATACAGGATACCCAGGAGGACAACGATCGTTAACTGCAACAGAAATGTTTCAAAAAGATCCTACCAGATTGGTAGAGAAAGCAGTGAAAGGGATGTTACCAAAGAATATCTTAGGTAGTGCTCTTTTTAGAAATTTATATGTATTTGCAGGTTCAGAGCACAATCATGAAGCTCAAAGTCCTAAAGCTATTAACTTAAACGATCTCAAATAATGGATGTAGTTCACAAAATAGGTAGAAGAAAAACTGCCGTAGCTCGTGTATACCTTTCTAAAGGAAAAGGAAACATTACAGTAAATAAAAAAGATTTTAAAGACTATTTTACTACAGCTACTCTTCAGTACAAAGTAGAGCAAGCCCTAATGTTAACAGATAACTTAACTTCTTACAACATTAAAGTAAATGTATATGGGGGGGGTGTAACAGGTCAAGCTGAAGCTATTCGATTAGCAATTACCAGAGCCCTAGTCTCTATAAACGAAGAATACAGACTTATCCTTAAACCAGAAGGATTATTAACTCGTGACCCAAGAATGGTAGAGCGTAAGAAATTTGGTCAAAAGAAAGCACGTAAAAAATTCCAGTTCTCTAAGCGTTAATAATTGGTTTAGAGTACTGTTATCAATAATTAATAACAGTTTAGTATCTAAATATATAAGACTCGTGATTTTAGACTACTTATATATTGATTTCAAAAAACAGAACGTAAACACATTTTAAAAAATGGCAAAAGCAAAAATTCAAGAATTATTAGACAACGGAGTACATTTTGGTCACTTGACTAGAAAATGGAATCCAAACATGGCGCCCTACATTTATACAGAACGTAATGGAGTTCATATTATAGACTTATACAAAACAGCAGCTAAAATTGATGAAGCTTCACTAGCATTGCAAAAAATTGCAAACTCTGGAAGAAAAATTTTATTTGTTGCTACTAAAAAACAAGCCAAGGACATCGTTTCAGAAAAAGCTGGAGCTGTAAATATGCCTTTCATTACAGAAAGATGGCCGGGTGGGATGCTTACAAACTTTATCACAATTAGAAAAGCAGTTAAAAAAATGACCTCTATTGACAGAATGAAGCAAGATGGATCATTTGATGCTTTATCGAAAAGAGAGAAATTACAAATCAATCGTCAAAGAGAAAAATTAGATAAAAATTTAGGTTCTATTGTTGATATGACGCGTTTGCCTGGAGCAATATTTATAGTTGATGTTAAGAAAGAGCATATTGCAATTGCTGAAGCTCAAAAATTGAACATCCCAATATTTGCTATGGTTGATACAAATTCTGATCCTAGACCTGTAGATTACGTTATCCCATCTAATGATGATGCCTCCAAGTCTATAGAAAAAGTATTATCATTTATCACTGAGGGTATTGCAGAAGGTTTAGCTGAAAGAAAAGCAGACAAAGAGAAAGCAAAACCAGCTGCGAAAGAAGCTAAAAAAGAAGTTGAAAAACCAGCTAAGAAAGAAGCTGAAAAACCAGCTAAGAAAACAGCAAAAAAAGAGGTTGCTAAAAAAGAGGTTGTTAAAGAAGATATAAAAGAGACTGTACCTGCAGTTAAAGCTTCATCCAAATCAACTACTGAAAAGAAATAAATTGTAAAATTTTAAAGACAAAAAAAATGGTTAAAGTAACCGCTGCAGAAGTAAATAAATTAAGAAAAACAACAGGCGCAGGGATGATGGACTGCAAGAAAGCTCTAGTTGAAGCAGAAGGAAATTTTGAAGAAGCTATTGATATCTTAAGAAAAAAAGGACAAAAAGTAGCTGCAAAAAGAGCTGATAGAGAATCTACCGAAGGTGCTGCAATTGCAAAAGTTAATGATGATAAAACAGTTGGAGTTTCTATTGTTCTAGGATGTGAAACTGATTTTGTAGGTAAAAATGACAGCTTTGTAAGTCTAGCACATGAATTTGCCGCCATAGCCTTAAATTGCTCTTCTAAAGAAGAATTATTATCTGCTGATTGCAACGGAATGACTGTTGCTGAGAAATTAATTGAGCAAACTGGAATTATTGGAGAAAAACTTCAAATCAATGCTTTTGAAAAATTAGAAGCTCCATTTGTTGGTTCTTACATTCATGCGGGAAATAAAATAGCTACAATTGTAGGGTTATCATCATCTATAGACGGATCAAGTATAGTTGCAAAAGATGTTGCTATGCAGGCTGCTGCAATGAATCCCATTGCTCTAAACGAAAATGAAGTTGATGCTTCTGTTATAGAAAAAGAGGTAGAAATTGCTAAAGATCAATTAAGAGCTGAAGGAAAACCAGAGGCAATGTTAGATAATATTGCTAAAGGTAAAATTAAACGTTTTTTCAAAGACAATACACTAGTGAATCAAGCATTCATTAAAGACAGTAAACAAAGTGTTGCTCAGTATGTAAAAACTATTGGAGACGTTAATGTTACCGGTTTTAAACGAGTTACTTTAGGATAAATTATTCTTTATTTCATCACCATACTTACTGAAGTGTATGTTGAAATTTTAGATAAAACCTCGCTAGTCACTGAAATTAATTCAGAGTTCTAGCGAGGTTTTTTCATTGAAACAAGCAATTAAAAAAAGAAAAAAATGCTTAGTTTTGTACAACTTTCTGAAATATGCAATACAAACGAGTACTTTTAAAACTTAGTGGTGAGGCCCTTATGGGTGATAGACACTATGGGATTGATCCTAACCGCCTAAAAGAATATGCCAAAGAAATTAAAGAAGTAACTGAAAAAGGAATAGAGCTTGCCATAGTTATAGGTGGGGGAAATATCTTTAGAGGTGTTTCTGGCGCTAGTAACGGAATGGATCGTGTACAAGGTGATCATATGGGTATGTTAGCAACTTGTATAAATGGATTAGCTCTTCAAAGTGCACTAGAAGACGAGGGAGTATACACTAGGCTTCAAACTGCAATTCAAATTAAAGAAATAGCAGAACCTTATATTAAAAGAAAAGCAATTCGTCATTTAGAAAAAGGGAGGGTTGTTATTTTTGGAGCAGGTACAGGAAACCCCTATTTTACCACAGATACAGCAGCCGTTTTAAGAGCTATTGAAATTAATGCTGATGCAATTTTAAAAGGAACACGTGTAGACGGCATCTATAATGTAGATCCTGAGAAAGATGAAAATGCAATTAAATTTGAAACAATTACATTTAAAGATGTAATCAGTAAAGGATTAAAAGTAATGGACATGACAGCATTTACTTTAAGTGAAGAAAATAAACTTCCAATTATTGTTTTTGACATGAACACAAATGGAAACCTTTTAAAATTAGTTTCTGGTAAACAAATTGGAACCATTGTTAATCATTAACAAAATATTACACTTATGAACGAAGAAATAGAATTCATCATAGATTCTGCAAAAGAACAAATGCAAGGAGCTATTGATTTTTTGATCAAAGAATTAAGGAGCATCAGAGCAGGAAAAGCATCACCATCCATGTTATCAAATGTTATGGTCGATTACTATGGTTCACAAACTCCTTTAGGACAAGTTGCAAATATAAATACTCCAGATGCTAGAACAATAAGTATTCAACCCTGGGAAAAACAGATGCTTACAGAGATTGAAAAAGCTATTATGAAAGCAAATATTGGCTTCAACCCAATGAATAATGGTGAAAATATAATTATTAATGTACCACCTTTAACAGAAGAAAGAAGACGAGATCTCGCAAAACAGGCAAAAGCTGAAGCAGAACACGCCAAAGTTGGTATAAGAAATGCTCGAAAAGATGCTAATAACGAGGTGAAAAAATTAGATATCTCTGATGACATGAAGAAAAATGTAGAAACAGATGTTCAACAACTTACTGATACTTTTGTAAAAAAAACTGAAGAACTATATGGCTCAAAAGAAACAGAAATTATGACTGTTTAAAGGCATTATAAAATTTAAAAATAGTAAATAACAACCTAAAAACTTAATCTCAATAAGAATGAATTTCTGGACCAGAGTATCAAGAATTATCTTAAAAAATAGGTTCTTGATACTTATTCTTATTGTTATAGCTACAACTTTTCTTGTTTCTCAAATGAAACATATGAGATTTTCTTACACTGAAGCAAATCTTTTACCAGAAGACCATGAAGTAAATATTCAATACAACCAATTTCTGGATATTTTTGGTGAAGAAGGGAATTTAATCTTACTTGCAATTAAAGATTCCACTGTATTTACCCCTAGTAAATTCAATCTTTGGAATTCACTTGCAAAATCATTTGATTCTTTAACTGAGGTTGAATTTACATTGTCTATTGCTGACGTAAAAAAATTAAAAAAAGACACAAAAAATAAAAAATTTTTACTTGAGTCTATTTATACAGAAAAACTTACGTCTCAAAAAACTATTGACGCGGTTAAAAAAGAATTGTTTGAAAAACTCCCCTTTTATGATAATTTACTTTACAATAGAAAAACAGGGACTATTCAAACCGCTATTTACATCAATAAAGAAATTGTAAATACTCCCGTCAGAAAAGCGTTTGTATTTAAAAAACTAATTCCTATTATTGATGCGTTTGAAAAAGAAACAAAACTAGATGTTCGTGTATCTGGAATGCCATACATAAGAACCATAAACGCTCAAAATATTATTGATGAAATTCAATTATTTGTCTTAGGTGCACTTCTTATTACTGGAATTATTTTCTTTTTCTTTTTTCGCTCCTACAGAGCAACATTTATAACACTTTTAGTAGTAACCATTGGAGTTACCTGGGCTTTTGGTTTTATTGGACTTTTTGGTTATGAAATTACTGTTTTAACTGCGTTAATACCTCCTTTAATTATAGTAATTGGAGTTCCTAATGCTGTATTTCTCATTAATAAGTACCAGCAAGAAATAAAACTACATGGCCAGCAAGCTAAAGCATTGCAGCGTGTCATTACAAAAATTGGTAATGCCACCTTAATGACTAATATTACAACTGCATCAGGTTTTGCAACTTTTGTTTTTGTTAAAAGTCAATTACTTAGAGAATTTGGTATTCTCGCTTCAATTAATATCTTAAGTATTTTCGTTTTAGCACTTTTAATCATTCCTATTCTTTATAGCTTTATGAAGCCTCCAAAGAAGAAACACCTCAATCATTTAGAAAGAAAATGGATTGAAAGTGTTGTAAATTGGATGGAAAATATGGTTCGGGAGCGTAGAATTACTATTTATATCACTACAGTTATTATCATAATTTTAGGGATTATTGGATTATATCAAATACGAGTTTCTGGAAGTTTAATTGAAGACATGCCTAAAACAAAAGCTTTCTACAAGGATATTAAATTTTTTGAAAAAGAATTTGGGGGAATCATGCCCTTAGAAATTTTTATCGACACAAAAAAGGATAAAGGTGTTATGAAGCTTTCTACCTTAAAAAGGATGGATAAGATTAATGAAGTAATAGAGTCTTTTCCAGAACTTTCAAGACCAGTATCTGTTGTTAACTTAGTTAAATACTCCAAACAAGCATTTTACAAAGGCAACCCTAAATATTATCAACTTCCAACCTCTCAAGAACAAAACTATATTTTTGAATACACCAAAAATTCTGATGGAAATTCAGATTTACTCAATAATTTTCTAGATTCTACAGGACAATATGCTCGAATAACCACCTTTATGAAAGATGTAGGAACTGATAAAATGAATGATATACAGGAGCGTCTTCAACAGGTAGTGGAAAAAGAATTTCCAAAAGAACGTTACAATGTGTCTTTCACAGGAAAGGCTTTGGTGTTTTTGAGAGGAACTAACTATTTAATTAGTAATCTAGTATTTTCATTATCCTTGGCAATCTTTTTAATTTCATTATTTATGGCTTGGATGTTTAGATCCTTTAAAATGATTTTAATTTCTATAATTCCAAATATGCTACCATTACTTATTACAGCAGGTCTAATGGGGTTCTTTGGAATTCCCATAAAACCTTCAACAATTTTAGTATTTAGTATAGCTTTTGGGATTTCTGTTGACGATACAATTCATTTCCTTGCCAAGTATAGACAAGAATTGATGGCAAATAATTGGAAAATTAGAAAATCTGTATATGCTGCTTTAAGAGAAACAGGAGTTAGTATGTTTTATACTTCCATAGTGCTTTTCTTTGGTTTCTTGGTATTTACAGTATCTAGCTTTGGTGGAACGATTGCATTAGGAGGCTTGGTTTCTATCACTTTATTATTAGCAATGGTTTCTAACTTGCTATTACTACCCTCATTATTGCTTACTTTTGAAGACAAAATTGCTAACAAGCAAGTCCTCAAAGAGCCTTCCATAAAAATTATTCCTCAAGAAGAAAAGAAAAATTTTAACTAAGCAAAGAGGATTACTAAAGTATTCATTGGTCAATATTTTTCAAAAAAGTATCTTTGCTCCATTGTGCCTTAGATAACATAAAATTAGTGTGAATAATGAAAACAACTAGTGTAGCCGAATTATTACAATCAGATATAACTTTACAAGAAGTTACATTAAAAGGATGGGTAAGAACATTTAGAAGTAATCGTTTTATTGCCCTAAATGATGGCTCCACAATTCACAATATTCAATGTGTTGTTGATTTTGAACAGACAAAAGAGGAAACACTAAAAAGAATTACTACTGGCGCATCTATATGTATTACTGGAACACTTGTGGAAAGTCAAGGAAAAGGGCAAAATGTAGAAATACAGGTTTCTTCATTGGAGATTTTAGGAGATTCAAATCCTGATGAATATCCAATACAACCAAAAAAACATAGTTTAGAGTTTTTAAGAGAAAATGCACATTTACGAGTAAGAACAAATACATTTAGTGCGGTTATGCGAGTGCGCTCTAAGCTCTCTTATGCTGTTCATAAATATTTTCAAGAAAATGGTTTTCACTACGTTAATACACCTATTATTACTGGTTCAGATGCTGAGGGTGCTGGTGAAATGTTTGGTGTTTCAAATTTTGAAACAAACAAAGCGCCATTAAATGAAGATGGAAGTATTGACTACAAACAAGATTTCTTTGGAAAAGAAACCAACTTAACTGTTTCTGGTCAACTTGAAGCAGAGACCTATGCCATGGCATTAGGTAAAGTATATACCTTTGGACCTACTTTTAGAGCAGAGAATTCTAATACAACTCGTCATTTAGCTGAATTTTGGATGATAGAACCAGAAGTTGCTTTTATGGATTTAGATGGCAATATGGATTTATCTGAAGATTTTATTAAATCTGTACTAGGATACATTTTAGAGCATTGTAAAGATGATTTGGTTTTTTTAGATAAGCGATTTACAGATGAAGAAAAGACAAAACCACAATTACAAAGAAGTGAAATGACATTATTAGAAAAATTGAGCTTCGTTGTAGAGAACAATTTTAAAAGGGTTAGCTATACAGAAGCAATTGATATTTTACGTAACTGCAAGCCTAATAAAAAGAAAAAATTTCAATTTTTAATCCATGAATGGGGCGCAGATTTACAATCTGAGCATGAACGGTTTTTAGTAGAAAAATATTTTAAATGTCCTGTAATTTTATTTGATTACCCGGCTAATATTAAAGCATTTTACATGCGTTTAAATGAAGATGGAAAAACAGTGAGAGCAATGGACGTTTTGTTTCCTGGAATTGGAGAAATTGTTGGGGGAGCTCAACGTGAAGAACGTTTAGATGTTTTAAAGGAAAAAATGGCTGCTCTAGATATTGATGAAAAAGAATTATGGTGGTATTTAGACACCAGAAAGTTTGGGACTGCTATTCATTCAGGTTTTGGATTAGGGTTTGAAAGATTGGTTCAATTTGCTACTGGCATGGGTAATATCAGAGATGTAATCCCATTCCCTAGAACTCCTCAAAATGCAGAATTTTAATTCAGTTCTTTTTGTACCTTTAAGACATGCTAAAACAAAGTCTAAACTTTAAGCTTTCCCAAAAGCTATCTCCTCAGCAAATTCAATTAATGAAAATGATTCAATTGCCAACCCAGGCTTTTGAAGAACGTTTAAAACAAGAAATTGAAGAAAATCCCGCACTTGATACTGGAAAAGAAGAATTAGATGACTTTGATGAGAATTTAGAAAACAATTTTGACGATGATGGAACAGAAAAAATAGACGCAGATGACATCAATATAGATGATTATTTAAGCGACGATGAAATTCCAAATTATAAAACTCAAGCAAATAATTATTCTTCAGATGATGAAGAAAAACAGGTTCCTTATGCCGCTGGAAAAACCTTTCATCAGTCATTACGAGAGCAGCTAAATACTTTTAGTCTCAGCGACGAGGAAAATTCTATTGCTGAATTTTTAGTAGGGAGTATAGATGATAGTGGTTACATTAGAAGAGATCTTGCCGATTTAGTAGATGATTTAGCTTTCACTCAAAACATATTTACTACCGAAGATAAAATTGAGAAAGTTTTAATTAAAGTTGTACAAACTTTAGATCCTGTTGGAGTTGGTGCAAGAGACCTTAGAGAATGTTTAATAATTCAATTAAAATCTAAATCCTCAACTGATGTTAGAATTTTGGCAATCAGTATTATGGAGACTGCATTTGATCAATTCGTGAAAAAACATTACAATAAATTATTAGAAAAATTTAATGTCAACGAAGAAGTCCTTAAAAATACTATAACTGAAATATCAAAGTTAAACCCAAAACCCGGAAGTTCTTATGCAGGAAACAATAAAATAGCGGAACAAATTGTTCCAGACTTTTCTATTAGAATTTTGGATGGAGAACTAGATTTAACATTAAACTCCAGAAATGCTCCTGAATTACATGTTTCTAGAGAATATAACAATATGTTAAAAGGCTATCAAGAAGCTACTGAAAAAAGTAAGTCTCAAAAAGATGCTGTAATTTTTATCAAACAAAAGCTAGATGCAGCAAAGTGGTTTATTGATGCCATAAAGCAACGTCAACAAACCTTAATGGTAACTATGAATGCCATAATGCATCACCAATATGATTATTTTTTAACGGGCGATGAGCGTAAGTTAAAGCCTATGATATTAAAGGATGTTGCAGATAAAATTCAAATGGATGTCTCTACAGTTTCAAGAGTGGCTAATAGCAAGTATGTCTCTACACCTTATGGAACAAAATTAATAAAAGAATTTTTCTCTGAGTCTATGAAAAATGATCAAGGGGAAGACGTTTCAACTAGAGAAATAAAAAAGATATTAGAAACTGTTATTAATAAAGAAAATAAAAGAAAGCCTCATACTGATGATAAGCTTTCGATACTTTTAAAAGAGAAGGGCTACCCCATAGCAAGAAGAACCGTTGCAAAATACAGGGAACAATTAGATATTCCTGTAGCTCGATTGAGAAAAGAATTCTAATGAAGTTACACAAATTTATATCTACAATTCTACATCCTACTGTATTGCCAACGTTGGGTACTTTTCTGTATTTTATGTTTGTAACACAATATTTAGAAAAGAGGATTCAATTAATTGTACTAGGACTAATATTCACATTAACTTATATCTTACCCATACTACTTTTATTTTTTTTAAAAAACTTTGGATTTATTAAAGACTTTCAAGTTGCTTCGATAAAAGAAAGACGAGTTCCAGTCATTTTTATGATTCTTATTTTATATTTTTTAGGAAATACTATCATACAAATCCCTATGATAAGGAATTTAGGTATTCTATTTTATGGAACTTCTCTTAGTTTAATTTGTATTTATATACTCTTTAGTACAAAATTAAAATCTAGTTTACACCTTGTTTCAATGGGAAATATGCTAGGTTTTTTTTTAATTATGACCAATATCAATAATTTATCTTTTCTATTCGTTATTATACCCTTGATATTATTATCAGGGATATTGGCAAGCTCAAGATTATATTTAAAGGCTCATACTCCCATTGAGCTTCTCATTGGGTTTTTTTTAGGATTTATATCTCAATTTATTCTATTTATTTCTTTACAATAAATAAAAGATCAAGCCAATTCTCATAATTTTTGAAGAAATATCTCCAGTATCGAGCGATGTATTTTTTAAAATTGGATTTAACCCATAATATACATGTGCAGTAAAAGCATCATAACCTGCTGAGAGGGTAAGTCCATATTGCCAAGTATTGTAAGTAGATACGTTACGATAAGAAAATGAATTATCTTGATTTGTGAATTTAAAGGTATTTGATAGATTATAGCTTGCTTTCAGTCCCACATAAACTCGCCAAAACTTGTAGGTTTGTGCATCCGAACCTCTCCACCTCAACTCAAATGGAAATTCTAGATTGTGAACTAAAAGTTCATTAATGATACCAGAATTATCTGCCTGAAAAATAATATTGTTATTGTCTTCAGTGATTGTTAATCCGTGATTTAATAGATCAAAATTATAACCAAAACCTAGAGCCATAGAAATACTTCCTTGTTTATTAAAAATAAGATCTTTCATAAACCCAGTAGACAAACCATAGGAGAAACCACTCCCTTTTACGATGGTCGGTTGATTGAACAATTGGTTGTAGGAAATCATAAAATAAACCTGATCTTCAGCATACTTATCTCCAAGATTCAATGAATCTTTTTGAGCTACAGAAGTTATTGAATGTACAATAAAAAATAAAAAAATAAGTTTTTTCAAATTAGATGAATTATATTTTTTTAAAATATAATATAAAAAAGGGAATACAAAGATTTGTATTCCCTTTTTTATAGTTTGAAGTGTAAAGCAATTAATTGTCAGCTCCGGTTTGAGTGGAGTAACTTAATTTTAAAGCATTTACATCTCTTAATTTAATTCTAATATCAGTAATAGTACCTACACTAGATTCTTTATCAGCTTTAATGGAAGTAGTCATAAAAGGAATTTCACCTTCAGAAACCTCTTCTCTTGCTCTTAAAATAAAAGATGGTACATCCTCTGGTGTAGCAATCTTATCATTTAACTGAATTCTATTATAAGCTGTACCATATTTTATGTCTTTTGCTTTACCAACATAAATAGTACTAACCAAACTCTTGTGTTCTAATTTCTTTATCTCGGTAGCACTTGGTAATCTAGGTGCTTCAATCTGTAAAGAAGTTTCTCTCATAGTAGTGGTTACCATAAAGAAAAATAATAACATAAATACAATATCAGGTAACGAAGCTGTATTTACAGCAGGCATTCCTTTTTTCTTCTTTTTAAACTTTGACATTTTATATGTTTTTTGATGTTAAGAGGTCGGTTCAGCATCAGATATAATCTGAGGAAAACTAGTTTTAATATCCTCCACTTTTTTCTTTAAATCATCTTTTTCAGTTCCTCTACTGTCTTTATATCTCTTTTCTAATTGTGAGTAAGTTATTCCATATCGTTGTTGACATAATCTGTTCCTTAAAACGGTATAAGCCTTTAACAATTCATTTTGAACTTCAATATAAGTTCCATAGTCAGTACCTCTGTCACTTTGAACAGATATAATTGCTTTGTTAGGGTGATCTGAAGATGATGGACTTCTTTCACCTTCACAGTAGTCACAGGGTGCTCCTGGAGTACCATCTTCTCCAGGCTTACCATCTCCTCCACCATTATCAATAAACTTGATAGCGGCTTCTTTGAGCTCTGATAATTCCATCCGATTGTCTTCTACCAATAACTCGTTATTTCTATTGATATTTACTTCAAAGATATTTTTCTCCTTAATAATAGGAGGTTTATAATCTGGTGGTGGTTTTTCTGATAATTTCTTAGATATACCTGAATCTACGTTCATTGTGGTAGTTACTAAGAAGAAAATTAATAACAAAAAGGCAATATCTGCCATAGACCCTGCATTAATTTCCGGTGTCTCTCTTCTTGCCATAAATTAAGATTTTATAAGTCCTTTTGCTAAATCAATTACAAAAAATATGCCACCAATTAGCACTAAAATTGTACTGTACCATATTAAACTTCCAACCCATTGGTTTGAAGCAGCTCCTAATTCACCACCTTCTAATACTTTGCCCTGTGCATTTAACACGGGTTCGCTATCACCTAAAAGGTAAGAAACAATTAAAAGAACAACCATAACTCCAAGACCTAATAAGGTCTTTTTTAAATTTTCTGGATTTTTAACCAATCCTCTTATTGACAAACCTATTGTTATAATCACAGCTGCATAAAATAAATATAATGAGAATGCGATTAAAGGTCCAACAGCACTACTAACCGATTCTGGAGATCCATCAGTAAAAGAAACATTAATAAACAATGCAATTCCTAGTACAGATATAACAGCCACTATGATGGTTAGTATTTTTGAAATTTTACTATTCATAATGCGTCTTATTTTTTATATTTAACTAATAAATCTATAAGAGTAATAGAAGCATCTTCCATGTTATTTACGATACTATCTACCTTAGAGATAATATAATTATAAAAAACTTGAAGTATAATCGCAACAATTAGACCAAATACTGTTGTAAGTAATGCTACTTTAATACCTACTGCAACAACCCCTGGTGAAATATCATTAGCAACAGCAATAGCGTCAAAAGCGTCAATCATACCAATTACAGTTCCCATAAATCCAAGCATCGGTGCTAACGCAATAAATAAAGATAACCAAGAAATATTCTTTTCTAATAATCCCATTTGTACGCCTCCGTATCCAATAACAGCTTTTTCTGCAGATTCAATTCCTTCATCAACTCTGTCAAGTCCTTGGTAGAAGATAGACGCAACTGGTCCTTTAGAATTTCTACAAACTTCTTTTGCTGCTTCTACACCACCAGAACTTAAAGCCTCGTCTACACTTGCCATTAATTTCTTAGTATTTGTAGTTGCCATGTTTAGATAAATAATTCTTTCAATAGCAATTGCTAAACCTAAAATAAGGGCTACTAAAACAATTCCCATAAAACCAGGACCACCCTCTATAAAACGTTGTTTTAATACTTGGTGAAAAGTTTGTTCAGCGACCTCAGCCTCTTGTGCAAATACTGACTGGATAGCTCCAAAAAACATGAATCCTGTTACTGTTAGGATATTTACTACTTTTTTCATCATCGTTGTAATTAATTTTTAATAATTTGATTTTTTAAGATATAACCTAATGTTATATGAAAAGAAAAAAATTAAACGTTATAAGTTTCAAAATGAAAATTACTTTTTGCTTAATTTAATTCAGATGACCAAGTAACAAAAAATAGTTGGTTTCTTAAAAAAAAATAAAAAGTTTTTACACAACTTTTACCAAAAACAAAGAGATTTAACAAATTCTCTACTTTTTTGATATTTCTCCACGTAAAGATTGCTCATAATAAAGTTTGAACTCTTCTTTTTTTATTCCAATTCCTAAAAGGTACATCAATTTAGCAGTTGCGGATTCTGTAGTCATATCTTTTGCGTCTATAACTCCTATTTTTTTTAATTGAGAACTTGTTTCATAATGACCAGGTAAAACTGAGCCTCCTACACATTGAGTTACATTAATAATATAAATTCCTTTGTCTATTGCATTAGAGATTAACTTAATGAATTCTTTGTTACTTGGAGCGTTACCTGCTCCATAGGTTTCTAAAATAACGCCTTTAATCCCTTTAATATTTAACATACTTTCAATCACCCTCATTGAAATACCTGGAAATAATTTAATAATTACAATATCTGAACATAAGTTTTTTCTTATGATTAGTTTTTTATTGTGTGTGGGCACCTCCAAAAAATCTTGATTAAAGTTAAGGTGAACACCACTTTCTGCTAATGGAGGGTAATTCATTGATGTAAATGCTTCAAATTGCTCTGCACTTAACTTTGTTGTTCTATTGGCTCTATATAATTTATATTCAAAATATAAACCTACTTCGCTTACTATTGGAACGTCATCTTTATATGCACTTGCAATTTCTATTGAAGTAATTAAATTTTCTTTTGCATCTGTTCTTAAATAACCAATGGGTAACTGCGAACCGGTAAATATAACTGGTTTTGCTAAATACTCTAACATAAAACTAATGGCAGATGAGACATAAGACATGGTGTCAGACCCTGTTAAAACTACAAATCCATCATGATGTTCGTAATTCTGTTCAATCATCTCTGCAATTTGAACATAATACTCTGTATTCATGTTAGAGGAATCTATAGGTTCTTCAAATGAAACTGAGCTAATCTCACAATCTAACTGTTTGAGTTCGGTAATATTCTCTAAAATCTGACTAAAATCAAATGCTTTTAAGGCGTTGGATGAATAATCTTTTACCATCCCGATGGTACCTCCAGTATAAATGAGTAGTATTTTTCGTTTACTTGTCATTTTGTCACTATTTTTATGAAAAAATTTAATTGGAATACTTTGTGATGTAAAAGTATCAAAGAAAATTGAATACTCATTTTAATATTAAAAATATGATAGAATTTTATATAATCATCGGTGCTATAGCTCTTGCAAGCTGGGCGGTAAGCAATACCCTGAAGAACAAATTTAAAAAATACTCTAAAGTTCATTTAAGAAATGGCATGTCTGGTGCTGAGATTGCAGAAAAAATGTTAGCAGATCATGGCATCAGAGATGTTAAAGTGGTATCTACTGCAGGAATGCTAACAGATCATTATGATCCTAGAAATAAAACTGTAAATCTTAGTGCAAGTGTGTATAGCCAGCGAAATGCTGCTGCTGCTGCAGTAGCAGCTCACGAGGTGGGACATGCTGTGCAACATGCTCAAGCTTATGAATGGTTAACCATGCGATCTAAATTGGTTCCTATGGTGAGCGTTTCTTCAAGATTTTCACAGTGGCTTGTTTTTGGTGGCTTAATTTTAGGAGCTGCTTCAGACAATACTGGAATTGGGTTTTATATAGCTATCGTTGGTTTGGGTTTTATGGCTTTAGCAACCGCATTTAGTTTTAT